>PUNP01000821.1 GCA_003551785.1 Candidatus Brocadiaceae bacterium
AAATACCTGGCCGAGGAATTTTATCCGGTGTTCGGGCGAGAAGATTTAGTCAATCTGCCGGCATACAATATTTACCTGAAGCTGATGATAGACGGCAAAACGTCGGAGCCTTTCAGCGCGAGGACATTGGGGCCTTTGAAATAAACAAGCAGAATCTTTTACCGCACTCAACTCAAAAACACCTACAAAAGAATGTAGGTGTTTTCAAAATATTGAGAACAAAGAGCTTGGGGAAAACAGCGATAAAATCTCAAACTTCAAACTATTCGTAAATTTGATCAACACTTAACTGATGGCCTTCAGTAAGCAATTTAACTGTGTTTTGTACAAGTTCAGCTCGACGATTGAGAAATTGATCAAAATCCTTTTTTAGTTTTTCAAACTTGTGAGAGTCGGAAAGCCCTTCATATCCACCGTTTGCAAGTTCCCGAATAGGAATTAAATGTGAACTAAGCCTTTCGGTAACTATCTGTTCGGATGTCCATTTGTATCTGTCCTTCATATATTCCAATGGATCTTTTCGACCGATCGTAATATTGGTTTTATCTGAGATTAAAGCACAATTGAGTGATAAAAAACTGTTAATTTCTGCTTCCTTAAGTAATGCATCAGGGAAGATATGATGATAGTGACGCTTTTCGATTGTATCGACATCTAAACGTTCACCGGTAGAAAAATCCAAGGCTCCCAAACGACAAATGGCGGCGAGTACTGCCCTACCCAGAATAGTAGACCTTTTAGGCCACTCGGCAGTAAGTAATTCTTCTTTTTCTACCAACTTATGATCCTTAAAAATGGGGATGTCTTCAATAGAAAAACTGGTTCCGTCATTTCGATTCTCCCCGCATATAACTTTCCGCATTGCAACAAAATCTGCAAAAGCATGTGTCGCAGCGGAATTTTCGTAACGATCCGTAAAAAAAGAATGCCACAAGTATTTTTTCAAAAGAAGCTCGTCTTGCCCTCTTTTATCGCCTGAATCCGGTATATGTGCATAGAGAGCAGCAATTACAGCCAGTACCGCATTGGTAGGTAAGCGCTGCCTGTCATAAATACCTTCGTTCTTAAGAAACTCGGCCATTCTGCTCAATCCTCGCTCCATGATATCCCATTTTTCAACCATCAGGCGCTTGTCCATATCCCAAGCCCCGCGTTGATTGGGTAATGCTTTCTGAAGTAACGCTGATGTGGTTAGTATTATGTCCGACAACTCGGAGTATCGTGAAATATTTGGATCTTTGCTATCCAGATTATCCTGTAAATCGTGAAGAGACCGCCCCATAACACTCTCGACCTCGGCAACAATTATGTCATAAGTAGAAAGTGGTTTACTATTAGTATTCATATTGACAAACACATCCAGAGCAACGCTCTTATCCGTTTGGGAAGGAAGTGATAGATAAGGTAAATTATAATTGGTGACAATAGCTCGAAGATCTTTAATCTTATCACTTACACTTTTTTGAAAATCGTAGAACTTCTTTAGTTCTTCTCTTCCACCATTTTTTGGCTCTGATGATGCAATAGCTTTTGCTATCCACTTATCTATTTTGGGCTGAATATCTTCCGGTTTTAGCAAATCAGTCGGTATTAAACCTCTTTTTAAACATTGGGCGGGGTCGTCACACCATAAAGGATATTTCTTACCGTTTTTTCTAATATACCGCCCCTTGAAAAAAGCCGACATATCCTCATGATCCCCATCGTTGTCGGAATCATCAAATTCTTTGATATAAATGAAGTATGTTTCATATTCGTAATTATTATGAAAAATCCGCCATAAAGCAGTTAGTCTTTGTTGCCCGTCAAGAAGGTGTTCGTAAACACGGCCTCTGTTATCTGGAGCTGTTTCTATTAGACGAGAAATAAACTTCTCTTCTTCTCCGACATCCAAAACCAACGTAATTCCCAACGGCAAATTATGAATTACGGTTTCAATCAAACTGCATATACGATGTTTATCCCAGGCTTCAAAACGCTGAAACCTTGGCAGTTTTATTTCACCGCGCTTTATCTTTCCGTACCAATCTTCTATTTTTCGATTACGTGCTTCCATAGTTTTGTGATTAACAAATAATTATCAATATTTAACAGTAATATAACAAGTTAAGGAGCTATAATCAAGAACCACGAAGTATCTTCAAGCATCTGGGGCTCAATATTTCAGAATTTGCACTTCTATTCCGACAATTCCCCGTAACCTGGTGTCCATATGATGTCCATAACATATCCAAATAGACCTGAAAAGACCCGACAGAATCTAAATCAGAAACAATTATAAGAGCCTTTTATCTAAAGGCTTATATACACAGAGGTGGGTAGTTCAAGAAGTTACGAAAAACGTCGAAAATGGATTTTAAGTCCAGAGCGTCTGCCATTCCGCCACTCGCCCATGCGGATTTATCGTTTTTGTCGGTCATTTTCTGCTTGTCGTAAACGCCCGGATATTCGCCTCTGGCAATTTCAACCTGAATGTCTTTCAGCACCTGCCGGGCAAGCTTCTTCGACGGACCAACCCTCTTCCTCTTCTGCTTGCGTTTGCCTTTGAAGTGGCAATCAATGTGCCAGTTGACGCCATTTTCAGAGATTCCCACGGGAAGGCAGATTATACCCGGATCGGGCATTTTTTTCAAACCTCAGACGGAAAAATCCTCATCCTTGACCCTTAGAAAAAATATTAAGATAAACGGCTTGAAAATGCAATGGTTATGATCGCTTTCAGATTCAACTAAGAAAAAGCAGGGTGTACTTGCCCAAAACGACAAC
>PUNP01000305.1 GCA_003551785.1 Candidatus Brocadiaceae bacterium
GAGCTTTTGAAGCTTACTTGCTTGAGGAATACTCCGGTGTCAGGAAAGAAAACGTAGAAGTCTATGCTATTGAAATAGCCGACATGCTTGATGTTGGTGATATCGACACCGTATTGCAAAAAATGCAGCAGTTCTTCGTCAATATCCCCTACGATATCCAGATAGCCAACGAAAAATACTACCAGACGATTTTCTTCATCATTTTCCGTCTGATCGGCCTGTTCATCGATGCCGAAGCGCGCACCGCCACCGGACGTATCGATGCCGTAGTGCAGACCGAAGACTACGTGTACGTTTTTGAGTTCAAGCTTGACAAAGAGCCGGAAGAGGCCCTGAAACAGATACGCGAGAAACAATATCACCACAAATACCTGGACTCGGGGAAAGAGATCATGCTTGTCGGCGCGTGCTTCAGCACGCAGAAACGCAACATCGTATCATGGGAAGTCGAAACGGTATGACTGAGTTATAACTTTGGGGGCGATGGCGCTTTGTGTTTGCGAGGTGGTTTGAAATAAACGATAGATGACAAAACAAGTGCCGTTGAGCACAGCGCACGGTGGTGATGGGTTGACAAAGTTCAATGAATATACCTTTAACATACACTTTTCAATACTCAATAGGTGAAAAACTATGCGTAAACAATATGACGTGATTGTAACGGGTGGAGGCACGGCGGGAGTGACTGCAGCCATTCAGGCGGCGCGTGCCGGGGCGGACACATTGCTGGTAGAGAAAAACGGTATCCTTGGCGGAACGATTACAATAGCCGGCATCAGTGCACCGGCCCATTTTTTCGCCTGGGGACGGCAGATTATCGGCGGTATCGGATGGGAACTGGTCAAAAAGACGCTCGAAGAGACCGGCCGGCCCGTCCCCGGTCCCGAATCAACCCGCGGGAAGAAACGCCTCAAACACAATGTAAAAATTAATGAAGCCATCTTCGCTGCGCTATGTGACGAGGTCGCTGTCGAGGCCGGAACCGACCTGCTCTTCCACGCTATGCCGGCGAAAATCGCCTACGAAAGCGACCGCTGGCAGGTCGATATCTGCACCAAATCAGGGCTGCAACGCACAACCGCCCGGGTTCTTATCGATGCTACCGGCGACGCCAACGCGGTCGCTCTTGCGGGATTCGAATTGGAAAGACCGGAAATCATACAGCCGGCTACGCTGAGTATGCAGTGCTCGGGGTATGACGAAGATGAGCTGGACTACGCCGCATTGGAGTCAGCGGCCCGGCAAGCTGTCGAGGCCGGTGAACTGAAAAGCACCGATATCGCCTGGGGCGGAGTCAGTCCGGAAAGGTTTCTTCGCAGCCACGGCAGAAATGCCAACCACTTCAGGGCACCCTCCGCGGAGACAAGCCCGGGCCGCACGGCTGCTGAACTGGAAGGCCGACGCTCGATGTTGCGTATGTACCGTTTCTTTCGAAAGCAACCCGGACTCGAAAATTTCCGCATCAATTCCCTGGCGATGGAAGCCGGCATCAGGGAAACGGTGATGATCAAAGGGAAGAAAACGATGACTGTCGAGGATTATGAATCGGGGCGATTCTATGATGACGCCGTCTGTTATGCATATTACCCGATCGATGAGCACAAAAGCGACGGACAAAAATCCAACTACCGGCTGTTGGAGGAAAATGTGCTGCCGACGGTGCCCCGCGGCGCACTGCTCCCCGCCGACAGCCGCTTCCTGCTTGTGGCCGGTCGCTGCCTTGCCAGCGATCACGAAACCAACAGCGCCGTGCGCGTCGAATGCCCGTGCATGGCGATGGGACAGGCCGCCGGAGCAATGGCCGCCATCAGTGCCGCAGAGAACATCGACCCCGAAGAACTGCCTATGGAACGGATATACAGCCTCCTGCGTGAACACGGAGCGGTTGTGCCCGGCGATATCAACTTGCCGGGATGAGAAAAAGTTTATAAGAGCCGACGTCCATACGCTCGAAACAACAACGCAGTTCGACCATTTGAATCCAGTCCTTTTTATGATATAATTTAGATAAGTCCTCACTGAATATTTACGATAGCACTATTCAGATACAAAGAATAATCTCCTTATTGGGAACCTTTCGATGAAAGACTTGACAACAAGTATATACACTTTTGAGGATATCATAGAGGGGGGATTTCTATATGTCGATAAGACCGAGTATGTCTGGAACCTGCTTAAACCGGCAAAAGGCATCTATTTCTTCTCACGTCCTCGTCGCTTCGGTAAATCCCTCACCCTCTCCACGCTGAAGGCTGTCTTTCAGAACAAAAAACATCTTTTCAAAGGCCTTGCACTGGAATCAAAGCCCTACGAGTGGATACCATACCCGGTCATACACCTTGATCTGGGGGAAACCCCCGCATTCTCAGCCAAAGAACTTAACGAAGCTTTAGTTTCAGGCCTTGATAACATAGCAAAAGACTATGGTATTACACTCACTGCCGACACCGCATCTGCACGGTTCTCCCAACTGATCAGGGCCTTACACGAAAAAGGAAAAGTTGTCATCCTCATCGACGAATACGACAAACCGATCCTGGACAACGCCACGAAAGAGAACGTGGAGGGCATCCGCGAGGTTCTGGAGAGTTTCTATTCCATCATCAAAGCCACTGAACCCTACCAGCGGTTTGTGTTACTGACCGGCGTGAGCAAGTTCTCGAAAGTCTCCGTCTTCTCCAAACTCAACAACCTCACCGATATCACTATGGACGCCCGATACGCCACCATGCTGGGATACACCCAGCAGGAACTGGAAGAGAGC
>PUNP01000376.1 GCA_003551785.1 Candidatus Brocadiaceae bacterium
CGCCCTCCGTTGGTTAAAGGTTTTTGTTGAAAAACACATTATACCAAACTGAGAGGGCGTTTTCAAGCTATTTTACGCTTTTTCATACACCATTATGCGCTTGCTCTGGGTCTAGCTGAGAATCATCATTCCACCGGCACTGGGCACGGCGGTGATGCTACGTGGTTTACTGAGGACTTACTACCTTAAAGCCAACCAGCCGTGCTGAAGCGTCACCACGGCCAACTCGTAAAATCAGTGTCCCTGCGCGGTATTTGTGCGCAATTCAGATCACCGGCGCTTCCATCATCGCTGTGTACAACATGTTTGCCTGCAGCAAGCGTTCCGCTGGCAAGCGAATCCTTATCCAGGTTATTCAGCACGCTGTTAGACCAGTGATAATCGCCATGACCGGTCCACCTATATCCGTTGTGCTGTAGAGGATGTTCTGACGGATTATTGATTCCCTCAAGGTGTCCGTCAACAAAAACCATATTGGCGAAATCGGGTAGTCTATAGCCACAGTTCTCACAAACGCGCTCGGAATAATGGTTTTGAAGCGGATGCTGGCTTTGATAACGCCCTGTTCCAAGCTGGGCCCTGTCACCGAGCAGAGGGTGTATGGAAGCGCCGTGTCCGCGTTCGGCGTAGTTGCGGCTCGGTGTGGGCCAGAGATAGGTGCGGTTGCCGTTCTCATCCACCGTCCTGGTTCTGGTAACGTTGGCTCGAACAGCACTCCCAGCCGCCCATTCGGAATGAGAAGACAGCCTCGGCCCGGCAACCACCTTGTAACCCCACCTGTCATGGCTCATTGAGGGGCTATCATAAGCGCCCGAGGGACATCCGGTGACCATGATATGATCCTGCCCCGCCAGGTATTCTTGGGCAAACTCGGTTCTTGGCCAGTAATTGCTGTCGTGGGTCATACCCCACGTGCTTCCGGAATTATAGCCGTGTACGTGATAATGCCCATCGACATCATTAGCGTAAAATTCATAAGCAAGATGGATCTGCCGCAAGTTGGAAGCGCACGCCGAACGATGAGCTGCCTCCTGCGCCCTGTCAAGAGCCGGTAAAAGCAGTGCCGCCAGAATTGCAAGAATTGCAATAACCACAAGAAGCTCTATCAAGGTAAACAAAAAGTATTTTTTCATAAACATCTCATAACATCCTCCTTCTAAAGTTAACTTATCAATGTTTACATACCGTATAAACGTATAACAGTTATGCAAAGACAGTTGCTTTGCGCTAGTGGTCCTTTCCACTAGACCAGAAAACTATGATGCCCGTTCTCCGAAAGTAAGCCTTCGGATACACAGAAGCACCGAAAAAATCCATAAAGAGCAACTCAGATGTCCAAAGTCAACCTTGCAGGCACCTGTAAAACTCAGAGAAACCTCCTAAAAAAATAGATGGACATGCTCATCACCACGGCCAGGAGCTTGCAGTACCACTGCGACGGGGTATATACTCACAGTTCAGGTCGCCGGCGCTGCCGTCGTCGCTGTGCACAACCGTTTTGCCCGCCGCACGCACACCGGAGGTCTTATTGGAACTCAGTGTTTGATTATCCATAACATCACAGGACCAATGGTAATCGCCGTGCCAACGACGGGAATGCTGATTCAGTGGATGCTGCCTTGCCGGGTCTTCAAACCCCCTGAGGTGTCCATCAATAAAGACCATGTTCTGGAATGAGGGCAATCCGGCGCCGCAGTTACCACATACGCCGCCATAATGGTTCTGCATGGGATGTGGGCCGTCATACCACCTTTCAGGGCCGGCCCGCACGGCCGCACGGTCCGACATTAAAACATGCACGGATGCGCCGAGTCCACGCTCTGCATGGCGACGGGTAAGGGTCGGCATGAAGAGGAAACTATCGCCATCATCCGGCACGACCCACGTTCGATGCGGAGAATTGCTGTGCCCGGCATTCCAGTTATGATGAGGCCCCGTCCAGTTCTCGTAGGCCAATGCATCACTAGAGCGTCCACTATCCTCAGATTGTCGTCCGGGGGTTCCTGTATAATCGGCCGAAGGGCATCCGTAATAGGTCGTACCATGCACCCCTCCCATATAGGTATTGACAAACTCCTCGCGACTCCTTCCGCCCGAATGATGCATCCTTAGCCTTGCGCCCCTTTGGTATCTATCAACCTGCGGATACCCATCGCTGAAATCATTGGCATACATTTCCATCGACAGATGAATCTGCCTCAGATTGGACGCGCATGCCGTGCGATACGCTGCCTCCTGCGCCCGTTCCAAAGCGGGCATCAACAACGCTGCCAGAATAGCTATAATCGCGATAACAACCAACAGTTCAATAAGCGTAAAAAAAAATCTTCGAAAAACGCACTTTAATCCAAGCATTTCTTTGCACCTTTTATAAAAGTTAACAAAATTACTACTATGAATCGCATTTTACTATTCCCAAATGTGAAATCCTTCAAAGCACCCTTAGACAACGAATATCTAACACACCCCGTTACTTACCATGCCTTACTTGATGTCACTTGCAGTTTAGTGTCAGCAATAAAGACCCAATATTATTTATTATACTCGAATTAAACTTTGTTGTCAAGTCGATTCAGTGAATTTGCGCTGTAAGGTTTTTTTTTGCGTATCGGCAAGCCTGGTATCTCCTTATATTCCGGACTTACGACATTTTCGGAGGGCTTAAATTCCATTATTTTCCTTCCGGAAAAAATATAAACAGCTAAAAAAGGCTATAAATTTTGAAATACGATATTTCAATAATAATATTATATCAAATCTCCC
>PUNP01000415.1 GCA_003551785.1 Candidatus Brocadiaceae bacterium
CTCGAGTTCGATGCGCTCGGCGACCTGCTGCCCGGAATGCGCCTGGAAACCACCGCGCAGCTGGAAGCGCTCGTCGAGGTCGATATGGAGCTGGTGATCGGACTGGACACGCGCGCCGGAGTCGATGCTTCCGAACGCGTATTCATCGAGCCCGGGCCGCTGGAGGTTTCGGCCGTCATCCTGCTCGACGGACTGGAGATGGAACTGGGACTCGGGATGGTCGGCGCGGCGGTCGATGACGGCGAGCTGGAGCTGACCATGACTTTCGAGACCACCTGGCAGAATCCGCACGGAGACACGCATCTTTTCCTCGGCGATGTCGCGGGGCTAACCCCCAATGAACCCGAAATCGCCGGCAACGCGTCGGTGATGCTGCCTCTGCGCCTGGAGCCGAACCTTCTGGGCGACGCTCACCCCGATAACCCGGTAATCTCCATCGACTGGGACCTGCTCACCGCACCCACCGTCACCCCCAACGACGACGCGCTGAGCCTCATGGATTACCAGGAGCTGGACTTCGATACGGTCGTGGCCGGCCTGCAGGGGCTCGTTGATCTGCTCGAAGACATTGAGGGTATGGAATTTCTGGGGCTGCCGCTTCCGCTGGTGAATATGCCGCTGGGAGAACTGATCGGCACCGCCTCGGATACCGCCGCCCGCGTTCAGGAAATCCTCGACGACCCCGCCGCAACGCTCGAGGAACTCAGGGCTGATCTGCTCGACGCCTGGGGGATCGGCGAAGACGACCTGCAGATGGTCCTTGAGGTCGATCATTTGCGTTTGGATATCAATCACAACAGCCACACAACACGTTCGATTGAACTTGACATCGACCTTGAAGACCTGCTTGATAGGGCCGATAACGACGATGTACCCATGCTTGATATGATCGTCGATTATTTTGATCTGAGCGCTCAGGTCAGCCTCCGGGCCGAAATCATATCCATTCTGAATCTGCATTTCGGCATCGATCTTTCCGACCCGCAGAACCCCGTACCCGTCATCTACGATACGACCGGTGCCGAACTCGCCACGCGCGTCTCGCACGAGGGGGAAGGATTTGATGCACTGCTGTCCTTTCTTGGTGCGGGCATAGGGATTACAAACGGGGCAGTTCACATCGGCAGCGGCGACGGCGGCTTCGCCTATTTTGATTTCGCACTGAACGCCGCGGACGGCGGCCCGGCCCATCCTATAGCCGACGTGACCGCCGACCTGTCCGAATACGTCATTTTCAGCAAGCTGCCGCCGAAACTCGGCGCTGCCGCGACGCTGCCGTTGACGCTCGGCGGAGTGAATGTGGGTGAGCTGGACATTTCGGCGCAGAACCTTTTCTCCGATGACCAGACCATCGAACTCACCGGCCCGGACATCGACGACCTGATCGAACAGCTCACCGACCTGCATTTTCTGCGGCTTCTGACCGACGCCCTGGATAGCGGGCTCAGGCGGCTCCGGGATGAGCTGGAAACAAGATGGCTCGACGAGCCGCTGCCGATCATCGGCCGCTCCGCCGCCGAAATAACCCAGACAATCAACGAAGTGCGCGAGGCACTTGAGCCCGTCCGGGAGATGCTCGAAGATCCCGAAGGCACGGTTGAAAGCGTGATCGAAGAGGTCGAAGGGAAAATAGTCGCCCTGCTGGGCGAGGAAGGGCTGGATATCCTCGAAGATATAGAGGATATCATCCGATACACCGAGGAAGAAGAGATGGTCTTTTCTGCGGCCCTGAGGCTCGACCACACGATCGATATCGACCTGTCCCTGGGCGAAGCGGGCAGCAGCGCCGGCATAGCCTTCGGCGTCGACGCCTCGGCGCAGGCGCAGGCCTTCTTCTCCATCGACCTCGAATACGGGTACGACCTGACGGGCGCCGCAGGGAGTTTCTTTGTCAATGAGTCGGCTTTCGACCTGGGGATTGAAATAACCGATGCACAGTTCGGCGCCGTGGTGGGCGTGGCTTCGGCATGGATCGAGGACGCCGAGCTGTCGTTCACATTGGGCGCGAGCGATCTGATGGGGGATAAGGGCGGTCTGGAGATGGATTTTGAGCCGACCTCCTCCCTGTCAGCGATTTTCCCGATGAGCGTCGCAATCGGTGACTTTTCAATGGATGGCGCGGCGGTCACGATCACCTCGGACGACGTTTTCGATCCCGGCGCCCTGTCGTTCAATTTTGACAACTTCGACAATATCAACGCCCTGCGCCAGGCGATGGCCGGCGACCTGATGAGCGTCTTCAATCTGGTGCGCAGCACGCTCGACAGCATAGGGGAGCGGGCGATGGACTGGCCCGTTCCGATGACCAACCGCACGGTGGGCGAACTGCTGGATATAGGCCAGACACTGACCGACCGGATCATCCGGCCGCTCCTCGACGGCGAGGGGATGCCGCAGTACCAGACCGCCGAAGAGATGATGCAGCGTCTCGCCAATGCAGCAGGTATTGACCCCGATGAACTGACGCTCGACTATGACCCGCTGACCGGTCAGATCGAATTCGATCTCCGCGCCGTTGCCGAGCTGGAAGCGCTGGACGGGTTATTCTCCCTCGACCTCGACGCCGGGCTGCTCGCCGAACTCAGCAGCCAGACCCGCCTTTTACTGCAGGGCAGCCTGGATGCCTCCCTGCGCGTTATTCTCGACCTGGAAAGACGTGATGTGATACTGACCGGCGACGGACCGGCGCCCGATGATGGATTACTCTCCGGTCCTGCAGCATTTTTCATTGTTGTTAACGGAAAGGCTCCTGTCAAGATCA
>PUNP01000196.1 GCA_003551785.1 Candidatus Brocadiaceae bacterium
AGCTGGTATAACATGGTCAAAAACCGGCTCTTCAACATAACCGATGCGCAGCGAATCGAACACCTGCCTGGCGAGAACTTCAAGTATACGCCCCCTTGCACCGGTACGCTGGATGGTCTCCTATCTCTGCAAGTCACCGCTCAGAAACGCCTCGATTATGCGATCCCACTTCTTTTGCTTCTTTGGCGGCAGGGCGAAACCTGCGGGCGGTCTGTGTTTATCCTCATGCATTTCAACTTGTAAAAGTATGCGCCGATCTAACTCGTAATGGTGAACGTCTATTGATATCCCTACATGCCAATGCCTCATCGCAGCGCAGGAAATGTTCGAGAATCTTGCCCTTGACCAGCCACGCTTTGGGGCTTTTCGGTTCTACATCCGTCGCTTGTTTCAGCAGATTGAATGCCTCTTGCGGAGCATGACGATAAATGCGCTCAGCCTCCTGAACCAGGTTCTCATAATCTAATTTTCTTTCTGATTTCTCTTGCATTTTATCCCTACCTTTTTAACTGTATTTTGTCAACAATAAACATGCTTTATCTTCATCATAACACACCCCCGGGGCAGTTGGTGACATTAATAAAAAAGCTTTTCTTAAATTTACATATTCAACCACAATCAGTCTCATCCCCCAGCCCATTCTTCACATGTTCATAAAACTCAAGAATCTTCTGTGCAGTTGCATGTGGTGATTCCTGTTTTTCAATCAGGTCGTTTTCCATAGCCGTAAGAGTCAGTTCCTGTGCAAATTCATCTGCATATCTTTCTTCAAATTCTTCTTGGGGCATATTTGTTATCTCCAATTATTTCCTTGTTTACATTTACGGAAAATCCTCGAAAAACTCATCAAGTTCTTCCTTTTCATAACCGACCTGTACCTTACCGTCCAGGTCAATGACAGGAACAGCATATCTTCCCGCCTTTTTTATGGCTTCCTGGCGAGCTTCTTCGTCAGAAACATCAATTTCCTGATAAGGGATGTCATGACTGTTCATATATTCCTTTGCTTTATCACACCACGTGCAATGCGACAGAGTATAAATTTTGACTGTTTCCATGATTGCAACCCTCATCTATCTTTTGGGTTATCAAACTGTTAGATATATCTTCACTTATTTTCGAGATACCTTTCGTGAGCCTTATTTACCCCTTCCACAAACTTTTCCCATTCATCAAACCGGAAACCGCAGCTTGCCGACACGTCGGCGGATGCAATAAAGAGTCCGATTTCATCTTGTTCCATCTCCACGCCCATCGACAGTGCTTCACCGATCTTTGTTTCTTCAAGTAAAGATTTACTCATTGTGTTTCTCCTTATCATTAAAAGGGAAATTTCCATGTTTTTCGCACGAGTTTTCTGCCAATATACTTGTTTTTTGCGCGACGCGCTATACGCTTTGGATTGCCGCTTGAGACCTTCTCCACGTCATTTGCCATTCTCGCCAGTCTGTAGAGAAAACTTACTGTTTTGCCCATTTTGTCGCTCCTTGAAAATTTTTCAAAATTAGCTGGGTTTCAAAAATCCCATACATCATTTATATCAACATTCGGATCGTCGTATCTTTCGACTGTCGCGAGCCATTCTTCTTTTTCTTCTTTTATGCTTTATTTCACGTGATTTCTGGCCGGAAACTATCTTGACATTGCGACCGCTGATATCGAGTTGTTCTGCAATCAAATCACAGATAGCCTTATTCGCCTTGCCGTCCTGCGGTGGCGCTGTAACAGATACTTTAACTTTACCGTCATATTCGCCCCGAACCGCATCAGCACCCGCCCCGGCTGAAACATGAATCGGCAATATATATCCGGTTAAAGTCTTTGCCAGTTTGATCATGTTACCGCTTCCTTTCTCCCATAAGGACAAGAAGCGAGACACAGCCCGCACACTGATACCTTTTTCAGATAAGACTGGCACTTACGAACATCATACCTTAATGCAACGGGTTCATCTTCACAAAATTGGCGGCCGGTAAATGCCTGTACGGGACATGTCTGCACACAAACATCACAAGAACCACATGAAGATTCCACAGGCTCGCCGGTTGGTCTCAGGGGAGCATCGGTAATAACCACCGCCCAACGAACACGTGGTCCCGCATCAGGGCTCACAAGCAGACAACTCTTCCCGATCCATCCCAGACCTGCCATGCGAGCAACAGCCTTGTGTGTAAACGGGCCCAAAAGCATGTCGTCATCGTTTTTCAGGGTTGCTGGGACCGGTACGGCTTGATAACCCATACTCTGGATATTGGAGGCAAGATGTGTCACGATCCAATCCAATTGATTATTGACCACCGTATAACAGTTATGCCAATACAATTTTGCTATCGTCGCATCCGGTGCGGCACAAAGTCTGTCAACAATCCAATGGTTTAAAACTATCCCCACCGCTATGCCATATTGAAGCCCCTTCACAGGCAAAGCCCAGGTCTGTTCAAAGTTCTTTTGAAACGGTTCAATATCGGCAACCCCAAAATAATCGGCGCCATTATCTGTCGCTATACGTTTTAAGGAATCACTTAAGAGGGTGGGTTTCATTATTACCTCTTTGTTTAAAACATTATTAGTTATTCAAAACAGCCACAGTCCAACTCTTTCTTCCGCTCTTTCCACTCCGGCATAAACTTATCCATATACTTTTTGAATCTGTCGTTATGCTTACTTTCCAGAAGGTGCGTCATCTCATGGACTATAATAAAATCAAGGCAGCGCTTAGGTCTCTTCGCCAAATGCAGATTAACCCATAT
>PUNP01000553.1 GCA_003551785.1 Candidatus Brocadiaceae bacterium
ATCGCCCTGCTCATTCTGACGGTGAAGGTTTTTCAGGTAATTTTTGAATATGCTTGCTTTCCCCAAATGCAACCTCAAATCACAAAATGCTGTAAAGAAAATCGCAGAACTGCACCATGGCACAACTTACGCTTGTATGATACACATATCTTAACGTATAATCAAGTGAAAATATTTTATTGGCCTACAATGACGGCCCTCCAACTTTTCAGATATCTTGCTTTTTTCTCAGTGATAAAAAAGCGTAATTATACAGCACCTACTATGTATATTTTTGTCAAGCAACAGTTGGATTCCAAGAGTCGCGAGGGGAAATCTGAATTGTGGGGACGCCGTCCCCACTTTTTAATTTCATGTATTTCCGCAGGTAGCAAGTCCGAGGACGACATGTTTGTATTCAGACGCATCCATACGACCCCGAAGCTTATCGGCTGCAAACCCACATCTTATTTTCAAAGCCAAGATTAGCGTCATTCCCGTTGTTTTTTGCCATTTTTCAATTCATGTAAAATATCTCTTTTATGATTACCTTCCAATTCTTTTTTACTGACCAGACCCTTGATTGCACTTGTATGCAAAGGCTACTCCGCTTTCTGCAGCACCGTTATGATCGCTTCTTTGAGTTTCACGAGCTGCTCGCGCTTAAATTAACAATCTCTTTACATCTGGGGTAGTTCGGACATCCGTAGAACTTTTGCCCCTTATGCTCTCCTCTTTTGGCCTGCCGTAGAACTATAGTTATGCCACATTTTTTGCATACCGGCGCTTCCGGAGATTCCTTTTCCCCATCGTCATCATCACTTTGCTTTCGAACAGAGCTGCCATCTTTTAACGCCTCATTTAATTTTTCCTTGACCTCGGGCAAAACATAACCTTTCTTAACCGGGAACCTCAGCAATTTAAGCCCGACCGTTTCAAATACCTTATCGACAAAACGATCACGTTCCACCCGCTTCTGCTTGCTATGCGAAGAGTCGTCCAGCTCGATTCCGCATACCGGCTTCATCGAAACCTTCTCACAGAGAAGGAAATCAACATGTTTCCTGTTGATTTTATTGTTGTAACGCGTCCAAGAGCTACGATCCCGTGTGCTCACAAAGAAGATATCGCTTAGGGACACTTTAGGACAGATTGTGAAGGTCTCCGGCATGGCCTGCTGCAAGGTTTTGTAAAAAGACAGCTCCGCATTCGATAAAAAATCATCGCGTTTTTTGTAGGGAAGTTTCTCTTCTTCTTTCCCTCCGGGCGTCATACCAAGCAGATTGAACAGAACACATAAACATCCGGTATTTTTTGAATTCATGCAAAAATCCTTTTATGCAATGATCAAGAGCACAACATACGGCACGAGGTTGAGCATGATGACGATGAGCTTGATGACGCCGATCATGCAGTAGAAGGAAGCGGTGAATGCCTCTTTCGGCATCCTGAACCACCGGCTGTGGACTTTGTAGATGAAATCGCCCGCCAGAACGAACGCCAGGAAGGAAAGGATACCAAGGCATGCGTTGATGATCGTGCACCACAGAAAAAACGTTCGGAGTGTTTCGATGTTCATTATCAGCCTCCGGTTCCCTGTGTTCATTCGAACCGGCAAATAAAATGTTGATTTCACCAATATAATAGCCCAAATAACATTTAGAAACAAATGCGGACGCGAATAATTGATATGTTTTCTATTATTCAGTTCTGTCGAGCTCATATCTTTAAAAAAAGAAAGGAAAAAAGTAAATTGTGGAATTAACGCCCTCTGAAAATTGTACATGTGGGGAAATTGGAGGGGATTTTGGAACTACCAATACGCAAAAAACTACAGCGCAAATTCCTCATAAACCCGTGCATTGTTGCATTTGATGGGTATATTGCTTATAATACTCAGTTCTTCTAAAAATATAATCTGTGACTAATAATAAATTTGAAAAAATGCGAAAACCTCATCTTGGAATATTGATGAAACCTACGTCGTTCGATTGCAATCTGGCGTGCACGCATTGCTACTACCGGAATGTAGAGGAGCTTTATCCGGATGTTGATCATCCGCGTATGACACTTGATGTTGTCGATGCTGTATGTCAGCAGTACAGGCTACTTGAGCCGCAAAATATCAATATCGGCTGGCAAGGTGGTGAGCCAACAATGATGGGACTGGATTTTTTCCGGAAAGTTATTGACATAGAAACGCAAAACGCCCGACCGGGTGATTGCTGGGGGAACAGTTTACAGACGAATGGTGTATTGCTGAATGACGATTGGTGCCGTTTTTTAGCAAAAAATCATTTTCTCATTGGATTGAGTATTGATGGCCCCGGCGATTTGAATACCCTCAGACGGTTCCCTAACGGCAAAGAGACCTATGAACAAACGATGAATGCTTTGTCTTTGTTGGAAAAGCATGAGTGTGAATACAATATATTATTTGTCATCAGCAAACTTAACTGGGATCGACCGGTGGATTTGTTCAATTTTTTAGTTGAAAATGGTCTGCATTTTTCACAATTTATTCCTTGCACTGAACCGGCGGGCGGTGGCGCCGAGTTGACTGAACATTCGATAACTGCGGATCAATACGCGAAGTTTCAGACGGGCCTTTTCGATGCCTGGGTGGACAATGACGATCCCTCATTTTACGTGCGTCATATAGATAACTGGCTCCATCTTTTTTTCGGACTGATGCCGGAAATGTGTGAATACAGGGCCGATTGTTCCAACCTTATTACCGTCGAATGGAATGGTGATGTTTACCCTTGTG
>PUNP01000078.1 GCA_003551785.1 Candidatus Brocadiaceae bacterium
AGTACCAAGCCGGCAGTCATTTCATCCACGGGGGCAAGCTCCGTGGGGAATCATTTTGAGGGGCCAATTCGTTTCTGGTGGTCAGTCGTTAGAACCACGGGGACAAGCCCCGTGGAGGTTTATGTCTTCGTTGAGATTCGCTCCCCCCACGGGCCTTGTGCCCGTGGCTTGTATGACTGACTATCAGAAAAATAACGTCAACAAAAGGAGACTCCACGGGGCTTGTCCCCGTGGTTATCATGATTGGCCTAAAATCAGAAGAAAAAACCAGGAACTTGGCCGAAAAGGTGCAGGCGTAATGTATGACAGGCATCTTGCCTGTCCAGAGCGCACGCAGGGATGCGTACTATACTATGAAAGGCGCTCCATTTTGTACAACACAAACTGACTCGCCCGCAGGTAATGCTTTATGTCGATAATAAAAGAGATACGAAAAAAACATATCGAAGATGCGAAAAGAATAGTCGTCAAGATAGGAACAAACGTCATCGGCGGCAGCCGGGAGCAATTCGATATGAACAGGGTGGATGCGCTCAGCCAGCAGATTGCCGGGCTGGTCGGGCGCGGATATGAGGTCGTTGTCGTCTCCAGCGGGTCGATAGGCGCGGGCGTCAGACAACTCGGCCTGCCCCGGCGACCGCACTCTCTCCCCGAACTCCAGGCCACCGCCAGCGTCGGGCAGACGAAGCTGGTTGCCTGCTATGATCAAAGTTTCAGAAAACACGCCCTGCATGCCGGGCAGATACTGCTGACGCGCGATGACTTTGACTCCCGTGAGCGCTACCTCAACGCGTCCAACACCATCCATGCGCTGTTCGCCAACAACTGCGTACCGGTCATCAACGAGAACGACACGATCAGCACCGACGAGATACAGTTCGGCGACAACGATCTTCTGGCCGCACTGGTTACCCATCTTATCCAGGCCGATCTGCTCGTGCTGCTGACCTCCGCCCCGGGCCTTTGCGCCCGGCCGCCGTTCCCCGACAGCCTTATTATGCCCGACCTGGCGACAGGTTCGGAATCTGAAAGTCAATTCGGCGTCAGGGTGAGCATTGTCAAGAGCCTCGAAAACAACGTTTTTGAGATGGTCGCCAGCGAAAAGACCCCAGACGGCACCGGCGGGATGGGCAGTAAGCTCAAGGCCGCTAAAATGGCCCTCGACGCCGGAGAGGCCGTCGTTATCGCCGACGGCAGGGAGGCGGATGTGCTGAGCAGGCTGCTCGAGGGTGAAGATGTCGGCACGCTGCTGCTGCCCGCCGAAGAAAGACTCGAAAGCCGTAAACGCTGGATATGCTTCACACGCCGCGCTCAGGGCACCATCTTCGTGGATGACGGTGCCGAAACGGCGCTCACGTCGCGTGGCAAAAGCCTGCTGCCCAGCGGGATACTGTCCGTTAAAGGCGCATTCCGGCGCGGAGATACCGTCAATATCTGTAACAAAAACGGCGCCCAGGTGGCCCGCGGCCTCACCAATTATTCCGCCGACGACGTCAGGAAAATTAAAGGTCTGAAAACCGCTCAGATACCGGAACTTCTCGGCTCCGATCGCTTCGATGAAGTGGTCCACCGTGATAATCTGGTGCTGACCGGATAGGCCTAAAGTTGCTTTGTGACGGTTCTCCAATCCATTCTCTTTTGCTACCGCACACCGCCTCTGTCGCGGCGGGATTGTCGGTACTATGCAAAAGAGCGCGACATTATCCTTTCGTTCGAGCTTAAACGCGTTTTTCACCCCCTGAAAAACGGCTCTAAGGGCCATATATGAAGGTGTTGTTTTTGTAACATATTGTGCGATAGTAAGTTGTGGAAATTGAAATGGTGACACCATTTTGACCATTTTAACGGTGACACCATTTTGACGTTCAACACCATTTTGACGTTCATGTATGACAGGCATCTTGCCTGTCAAAACGCACGCAAGATGCGTGCGATACATATGGCAGGCATCCTGCCAGACCATATACAGCTTAAATTGAAATGGTGACACCATTTTGATGGTGACACCATTTTGACGTTCATGTATGACAGGCATCTTGCCTGTCAAAACGCACGCAAGATGCGTGCGATACATATGGCAGGCATCCTGCCAGACCATATACAGCTTATGTTGCACCTCTTCGGCGGTGCTGCTTGTGCGTGTGGGTTGGATGCTATGCCTGTCGTTTCCCCACGGGCCTTGTGCCCGTGGAATTAGTGACTGACGACCAGAAAAGCGTAGCACCAAAGGGGAGACTCCACGGGGCTTGTCCCCGTGGTTATCATGACTTGCCTGGAATCAGAAGGTAAAACGGTACAATTTGGGGAGGCAGTTCGGCGTCCACAGTGGGCGGTCTTATTGATTTCAACCCTCAGATTCCCAAGATGCCCCGAGCAAGCGGAAATGTTTTGTGTGTTTAAATATAAAGCATTGAGAATGTCAAAATAAAAAAGCGAAAAAAAATATTAAAAAAAACATAATGCCAAAAAATAAAATACTCATATTATATTCTCTTTGATATTGTGTTACGTGCTGTAAAACAATGATTTGCGAAAATGATGGCTTTTGTAGCAGGTGCCGGCGGGTTGCCGTGTATTTGACATAACTCAAAAATAAAAGTATTATTTTCTTGTTAATAACGTTTAGCATTACTAAAACATACTTGTTAAGTAGGTTATTGATGAGATTGTTTGTTTTAAGCTGTTTGTGATCAAAATAATTTTTCGTGTCCTGTTTATGTTTATTACCGCTTTCTAATCTGCGCGA
>PUNP01000684.1 GCA_003551785.1 Candidatus Brocadiaceae bacterium
AGTCCGGCCCACGCCTCCCGCAGGTAATTCATGGCACGCCAGAACTCGACTTGTGGCGATTCCGTATCTTCCGTTTGAATCGGTCCCGAACGGTCGATGATGAACAGGACGCCTTCATCTTCAGGCCAATCGCCGGCGGCTCTTCGTGCTTCGTTCAGAAGTTTTTGGGCCGCCCCGTCGCTGCAATCACAATCGAGGCATGCAGCGGGGCGGGGGGATATCTGCTGCCAGAGTGAATCGACAACTTCGCCGGCGTGTGCTTCGGTGTCTATTTCCACCGCGGTGAGCCCCGCCACCCGATGCTGTACAGCATTGCTCAACTCGGCCAATTCTCCTTTTTCTGTATTCACGACAACCGTCCCATTTTTTTGAGGTGCTCGACGATAAGTGGATGGACTCCGAGCCATCCCTCGCCATTATATTCGACAAGCGCACAGGATTGGAGCAGTATCTGGTTGGCAGGGTCCGAGACGACCGGAATGGGTTTTCCGGATTCCTGCAATCGGGCGTATTCCTGTAGGCGATCGAAGAGCTTGCTTACTGTCAGCCCGCCCCATTGCTGATTGTCCCGCGGCAGCGTAATCTGGCGCGCCAATTCCTGTCGCAGTTTGTTCAGACCATAACGGATATGCTTGTAGGCGAGTGGAATTTCGACGTCACTCATGGCAGCCGCCGTTTGCAGCACCTGAAATGCGTGCCGTAGAACTCCCCCCGTCTTATGGATCAGCAATTCAAGAGCCTCCTCTTCCATAGCAGATTTATCGATCCTGGCCATGACGATTCTTTTGACGAGTTCGGTTGATTTTCCGCATCCGCGGTGGCCATAGAAGAGTATTCTTTCATCTTTTTGGCTTTCCAGCGCCTGCGACAGCAATTGGCGTGTGTTTTGATGGGGATCGCGAGCATCATCAGTTTCCATAAAATAGCGCATCATCTCGCCTTCAAGAGGCTGGGGACCACACAGCCTGCGTATTTCTTCGGGAGTGGCAGCTTTCGATATTTGTGATTTGCTCATTTTCATACCGTATCATTTATTAGTCGAGAATTTCAGAGAGGAAAAATCATATTATACTTGACCTTATATAGTACATGAGCTTTTTGCAAAAGTCAAGCTTGAAAAAGCCTTCGGCCAGGTTTGGAGGTTAGTCTTCAGCTTCTTCTTCCATGAAATAGCCGGTAGATTTGATTTCGATACCGGGATAGTAATGCAATAAAATATCCTCCCAGTTTTTCCCCGTCTGTGCCATCCCATTAGCACCCCACTGGCAAAGCCCTACGCCATGGCCGAACCCGCGCCCTATAAAAATCGCTTTGTCATCGGTAATCGTGGCTATGAACATCGTGCTCTTTAATTTAGCCGTTCCCATTGCAAGGCGAAACTCACTCGACCTGACCGTCTCGGTTCCGTTAATAACCACAAATTCCGGGCGTCCTCCGTGGTCGAACCCCCTTGTTCTTATGCTGTTTATTACAAAATTATCTTTATCGGGGAAAACTCGCTCAGCGATTTCCGTTAGTGAAAAAGACACATCCCACAAGGAGTGCCTGCTATGATCGCAATATCCGCACCTATCCCCACTCAGCGGAGGTATATCATGAGAGTTGAAAACGTTTCGGGCTGAAGCCGTATGGCCCCCGCAAGTGCTGTGAAAAAATGCGGGAAAAAGCTTATCATCCCAGGTCATTATCAACCCACGCGACAGTTCAACCGCTCTGTTCGTTCGCTCGTTTTCATGGTCTGCCCCCAAATATGCAAGATCAAGTCGTGTAAGCCACGGACGGGAAGCTCGGTTAGTCACCATGTGCAAGGCGAATGTCCTGATACTTACCGCTTGCGCAACGATAGCGTGCAGGGGCCAATGGGGGTAGATTTCAGCGGGCAGCACTCCCCGGATATAATCCTCCAACTGGACCAGCTCGAATGCCCTCAGGTTCGTTTTAGTCACACGATGCACTTTCAATACACCACGGTAGGAGCGCCCCTCAAGCGAGAAGAGGTTCCCCTCCGGAACAAAATACATAACGGTTTTATCGTACTCACGCCCATCAATCTCAACTCCTCTCTCAGTGGCGCTCAAATTGAATTCTCCGGCCCCTATTTCAATCTGAACGGGGCCTTTGGGGCCACCTATACGCCAACTCCCTCCCTCCGGCGAACCCAACTCAAGACGGCTCTGACCCTGGGATAATAAAACATGTATCGGCGGACCTTCTGATGCAGTACGGCGCTGCGCTGTGCCGGCGGATTCGGCCTGATTATTGCAGGAAATCACAATTACCGAAAGCAATAATAGCAATAATTGAAAAGGCAATGGTGTTTTGAGTCGGGTTAGATAGTTTTTTAACATGGACTGACCTCTTGTTCATAATTACGGTAAAACAGACATTCCTGTCTGTTCAATATAGCGGCCCTTCAACTTTGCGGAGATTTTAATGATCAAAAAGGGTTTGGCATTAATTTCTTCGCGAAAAAAGTTGCTGGGTACTGGTAAAAAAAGAGAAACCTGCAACATACCAGCAACTGATATCGCCTTTTACTTATTGATAACGTTCAGCGGTTTAAGCCTCTTCATGGTTTGCTTGCCTAACATGCGCAGTATGAGGCCGTTAATTACCCCTTCCGACAATCGCGGGGCAAATTTTTTCCCCAGTATATGTACGGCGCCGCTTTCCAGTTCCGGTGCAATTTCCTCCATCAAATACTCAGCACCCTCCTCGGTCAGATCACCCAACTGCGTAGCTGC
>PUNP01000733.1 GCA_003551785.1 Candidatus Brocadiaceae bacterium
GGGGATGTAAAGTGGACCCTTTGGGACGTAGAGGCTGAAAAAGTCAAGGAGGTCGTTGCCGAGTCATTCGAGCTCAAACCGTCCCAAGAGAGCGATATCGAGCATGGCGGACACACCATCACAGCCGAATGTCTGCAATGCGGTGAACGGGACAATCTGGTCGTTTATTTTGTTGAATTCCAGCTTCACCCAGAGAAGGCGGGCGTATATGCCGGGAAGGAACGTTTGTTCCAGGCAACCCCTACCCCCGGCGTTCCCGTTGGTGAAACGTCGCTAACCTGGAGTTCGGAACATGGTAGTATTACAAAAGAAAGCGCTACGTCGGCAAAATATACGGCGCCAAAAGAGCCGTTGAAAAATACAACGATCAGTGTTACGCACGAATATTGCCCCGAGATGACAATTCCGACAAGAGTTTTTCCGGAGGTGGGTGATGTGGGGATATCAGTTTATGGAGATGCTGAGATGCTCGCAGGTGGCATATTGGCTCTTAGCGGAACACCGGCATTGTATATTGCTGGAGTCAAAGATATCTTTGATAACGATTGGGTAGAAGGGAATGCCTATCCTTGGCTTAACTATGAGTGGGAGTGGAGTCCACCTTATGAGGAAGAACCAGGTGGTGACGATATGCAAAATATAACTTTTGCAACTTTTGAAGTATACCACCTTTACGGCTTCGTGCGGTGCGAAAGTAGTTATAAGGAGACTTTTTCTGGACAACAATTTTCTTCTTCAAATACTGCTTTCCGCCATGTGACAGTTGTGAATTTGGATACCTTGCTTAAACTTCCTGCATTTGCTCTAATCGCTGCTGTTATGAAATTAGCGGTGGCCTTGGGTGTTACTGCTGCAGCTGTACTCAAAGCATTAAAATCGCTGCCTGGTGTAGCTTTTTAATTTAAAAAATTGTTCTATTTTCTCCATGAAACATGGTGATGTAATTCTTTTTTTTAAAAATTTTAGGAGGACCGGTGTGCTATGTTAAAACGCAAATATGTTGTAAGTGGACTAGTCATTCTTTTGATTTATATTTCTGGGATGGTTGTTTTGTATTTCACAGAAACCCGTCGCGGAAAAGAAGTAAGGGATTATCAAAAAATGTTAGACAGTGGCGCTCCAGAAGGCCCCGAAAAGGAATCCGTAGAGCTGGCTTATGGTTTCTCGCAGAAGGCCGGAGAAATTGCCGAGGAAGACTCGAATAAGGCAATTACGTTGCTCAGGGAGGCTTTGCATGTATTTGAGGAAAATGCGCCAAGAGATATCATCCTGAGCCGCATGCTTGAAATATTGCTTGATGAGGGTGAGATGCGCGAGGCGATAGACCTGGCCGCTGAAGAGATAGCTTACACTCCTGAAAAAAAATATGCGCCGGAAGAAATTGAGAAGAAAATCCAGGAACGACTCAAAAAACACGGATCCCAAGATAATCATTTTAATCGTGTCCATGTTGCTATTCGCAAGGGATTCTACTATGAAGCCAAACAAATGATAAAGCAGGCCAGGGAAGAGCGTTTTACAGAAAATGAGAAGTACAAAGATATGATTCTGGTAGCAAGAGCACTCAGAAATCAAAGAAAAAACGAAAGCGCGATTATTCTGTATAAAAAGATCGCATCTAATCCCGATGCACCGTTTCAGAATATCGCATCATCTCGAGTCGAAAGTTATCTAGCTTTCAGGGGGAAGCCAGAAGAGTTAATGGGGTATGATCCTGATACTACCGATCTCGCATTTGCCATTGCCACAAAGGCTGGTAAGATTGCATATGATGGTGATATCGAAAGAGCGTTGCGGTTATTGGAGGAAACCATGCCGATGTTCGAGGGGGAGGCGAGGCATTTGATATTTACCAAAAAACTTAGTCTATTGGGAAAAAGTGGCGAATTGAGGAATGTTATTAGTCTGATTACCGAAGAAGCGCGACGGAAGCCCCCGGAGGAGAGAGAAGAAGCTCTGGCTGATATTGAAGCTGTAAAAGAGCTGATGGAAAAAATAGAGCGGGAAGAAATCCTAACCGATGTGGAAACAGGAGCGGATTTAATGAAAATATTGGAAGATAAAGATATCTTAACCGACGTCGAATCGACAAGGGAATTGATAGAAAGATTGCAAGAGCTGGAGGAATAACATGATTGCTACTCACGGGAGCGAGGGGCTTTCATTCTGTGTGCAACTATTTGCTCGGCGACAGCGAGTTTTGTAGATAAGATGGCGGAAGTATAGGCTATGTCCAAACAAAAAACAGTCCAAATTGTAACGGTAATTCTCCTGGTTTATGTCGCGGGGATGGTTGTTTTGTACTTTTCGGGAACCCGTCCCGGAGAAGAATTAAGGGATTTTCACGAAATGTTAGACAGCGGCGCTCCGGCAGGCCCCGACCAAGAGGCCATGGAATTGGCACAAGGCTTCTCTCGGAAGGCCGAAAAAATTGCTGAAAAAGACGCCGATAAGGCGCTGCGACTGCTCGAGGAGGCCATGAGAGTATTTGATGATAAATGGGCAAGGGATATAATTTTGAGCCGCAAGCTTGATATCATGTTAAGCAAGGGAGAGGTGCGGGAAGCAATCAGGCTGGGTGCAGAAATAGCAGCTGGATTGCAAGAAAAAAAACTCCCGCCCGAAGAAGCTGAGAAAAAAATTCGGGAGAGTCTGGCAAGCTCCGGTTCCCACGATACCTATTTCAACCGTCTTAATCGTGCCATTGGTCAAGGGTTGTACGAAAAGGCAAGAAAGATGATA
>PUNP01000423.1 GCA_003551785.1 Candidatus Brocadiaceae bacterium
GACCCTCCTGATAATGCTCTTCACCGTTTATAACCTGAGAGCGGCGACATATCCCACTTATACCTTCCATATCAACAAGTATAAAAACATCCATATCCCAATCCTCGATAATTTAACGACAGCAGAACCTTCACAATTTTTACCCGAATCATACGAAAGCAGGGAACTTATAGGCGCTTAGATTCCGTACATCGTTAACAATATGAGGATGTACAGAAATAAAATAAAAATCCTTATTGCCTTGAAAAGGCATAACATACCAGCCCAAGGTGTAAGCCCTGGGAAAACGTCCAATTCCCCAAAGCCCCGTCCTGTAAAGGACGGCACATACCGCCACGTATTCGCGCATCCCGTTTACGAAACCATCCGAACATCGCAGAAAAACATCCAATGATGTGGCGTCCCTACAGGACGCGATTTGTTGGGTTGCATTCGCGTTCCCAGGGTTCACACCCTGGGCTGGTATGTAGTGTCCTTTCAGGACACGGCGGATATATCAATATTGTCCGTTTTCTTTGACTTTGCGTAGATATTCAGTGAACCACGTTACTTTATCACCGCCGTGCCCTGTGCCGGTAAAATAATGACTCAAAACTGAGTTGTCGATTCATCACACCGCAGCCGCGTCTCCGCACAGCACACGTTCGACAATCCTCCCCACATAATCTTCCTGCTCAAGGAAAAAGAGATTCATCGCATTGAGCTCATACCCCGAAGTCACTTCGTTGTTCTTCACCACAACGTCCATTTTCGTCCGGGAAATAATGAAAGAATGCAGCCGGACATCGTCGTTGCCGCGCTTCTTGTTCAACCGCTCTTCGTAACTCTTGATCTCCCTTGCAAACTGCACCTTGCGGTTCTCCCCCACATTGATCTGGTGCTGCAAGCCCTTGGGATCAATAAAGCAGATATGCTGTTTCGTTTCGCTCTTGAACCAGACAATAAAATCGGGGAAATAGCGCTCTTCCTCCAGCAAAAACCCCACTCCATGACCGCGCGCCTGGTTGCGCAGCACATAAACCTCATACCCCCCGAGCACCTCCTCCGACTCCGCCCGCTGAAAGTAATCCCGCAAATCACGGATAAACTTCCATTCTCCCTCGTTCAGCCCCGCCGGAACCGACTGCACCTCCCCCTTGCTGTCCTCCAGCAACAGCGGGAGATAAATGTGCCGGTCAAAATGAAGGCGGGGCAATCTTACCCCATCGGGCTGCAGGACATCCTGCTCTAAAACTTCGCGGTCTCTGACCAAATCTTCGATCTCTTCCGTAATCGTCTCAACGTGCTCCCTCTTCACCCTCAACTGATACCCCACCCTATCTTCATCGATGCGCGGAATATTCGGGTCGCTCCCGTTAAATGGACGGTACTCGAGTTGAGAGTATTCCCATTCCCGCTGCCGGCGTTTATAATACATATCAATGTACTTCCGCACGACGACAAGCGCAATCTCTTCAACCCGCTGCAATTCCGAAAAACTCCCCGCTTCGAGCTGGCCGGGTTCACAGTAGATTTCATAATATCCGCCTTCCAGTATCGACCTCAGCGTCTCCGTCCCGAACGAGAGGTTAGTGTAACCCTTCTGGTTCCGGTAGTGCCAGGCCTCCCTGAATATCCTCTCGAAATCGAGCAGCGGCAGGTACTCTTCGCCGATCACCCGACCGGACGGCGAATCAAAAACCCCCGTGCGCTCGGCCGCCCGCTCCCGTGAGCCCTCCTCTTCAACGCTGATGCGCAGATCAACCGCCGGCTTGATACGGCCGTCAACCTCGAGCACAAGCCGGCGCACGTCCGCAAACTCGTCCCTGACCTTCGGTTTGATGACCAGCAGCCCCTTATTCTCGAAAGGACGGGGAAACCGGACATCGAGGTCGATCTGCACCCGCGGCTCGACATCGATCCCTTCTTCGCTGAGGTATTTGCGGAACTGCTCCATATAATTGGCCTGCAGACCGAATATCTGCAACGTCTCCAGCAGCTCGATATTGTCCGGCCGGCGCACGTTGATCATCTCCGCCGAGCGCATCAGGCTGCGGTCCTTACCGAGCAGCCGCACGCCGCGCCCGAAAAGCTGGATGATCTGCGGCCCCTCGCTCTTGCCGATGTTCATCAACCCCATATTCGCCACGCGCCAGGAACTCCACCCCTCGATGAACTTTCTGGCGCCGATCAGGATATTGATCGGCGAATGCTGTTTGTTGATCTCCTGGAACAGCGATTTCTCGATAGCATCGTCCTCCTCCACCTCCAGCTCCTCCAATTCCTCCTCGACGAATGTCAGAAACAGGTTGTCCTCACCGATATTGATGACACCGAAATAGGAGTCGCTGCCGCCCGCCCGCAGCCCGATCTCGCCGTCGGCCGACTGAATATTGCTCAGCTTCAGCGGAGCGGGCGCCGGGACGTGGAACAGCTTCTCCAGCATGTCCGTGTACAGTTCATCGCACCGGCCCCGAAAGGCCGACTTGAGGAGCTGATAGCTGTCCAGAAAAATATCCGTCCCGTCCTCACCCGTGATACCGGAATCGCCGTTGAGCACCTGAGCGATGGTTTCAACCGCCCAGGACGGTTCCCCCAGCACGCGGTTCAAAAACAGCACCAGCTTCTGCACGTCCGAGACGGTGCGTTTTTCGTCTTTGGCCAGGCTCGATTTGGTGCGGCCCGCCTGCACGCTGTGCCCGATGAACGCCAGCAGCGGGTCGTGCAGGTTCCAGTTTGCATACAATTCATCGGCATTCGCC
>PUNP01000883.1 GCA_003551785.1 Candidatus Brocadiaceae bacterium
GATCTGGATGACTGTATGATAAGTGAACAATTATTAAACTTAGGCGGGGAAATCCGGATCCCTAAGTTTGGGTCAGCTGATTGTGGCTGTCCATCCCACTTAATATATTTTAAGGACTTGCAGACGGGGTTACAAGAATTCCTGGAGGGACTATATTCCTAGTATACTTTTATTCGACTTTTTCTAAATTTACTTCTAAAAAGGCCGAATGTTTGGATTTCTTTGAGTTTCCGCAAAACGTAAAAAACGACCATTGGTTAAGCAGTAATAATCAAATTTTTAAGCATACCCATGTCAAATCAACGAGAAGTTGGAAAAATACCGTCTCAAAATAGAGCCTCGTGGAGGCTCTATTAAAATTATATGGCTATCATCATTAGTTCGCTAACTGGCCCACTTAAACTCTAGCTGCTGCGGCCTGCTATGACGTATTCGAAACCAATCTTGCACACCCTTTTTTGCGTATGCCAACGTCGATGAGATGCCTTCTGCCAGCTGGTAATAGTAAAACTGGACGTTTTTACGCAGTGCCTTGGCATTTTGGATAAGAAGCCGCGGTAACTTGGTGGTATTCATCTTATCTGCCAGCAGGCCTAGTAACCCGATCGCATATGTAAGAAGTTGATTTAAATTATTAATCGAGGTTAAGCTCCTCACCCGAAAACCCTCAAATCCAAAATGTTGCTTCTTAAAACGAAAGTACTCTTCGACCCGCCATCTCGACATATATGCGCGCACAACCCGGATAACGTCCTCTTTCCCTTTAAGGGGTTGATTTGTCACCAACATCATTGGCGTGTTTTGTAGCCCATAAATCAATACCAGGTTAACAGGTCTTTTACTCGCTGTAATCTTAATATTCAAATGACTGACGTATACCGTCTCTTGTTTCATTTTTCCATCTTCACAAAACGTTAGATTCGTTTTGATTTTGCCCTTCCGTGAATCCCTAAGCGTAGCGGCTTTAAACCATTTGCCCTTCCAAAACAACTTCCGTTTCTCCGTCAAGCGAACAATGAAGTCCTGCTCTTCTTTAAACATAAATTGAAAAAGCGCATTCATATCATAGCCACGATCAAAGACAAATGTCGCCTTCTCCGGCAGGCTGCTAATGACTTGATTCAAACCGCTAAACAATACGTCATTTACCGATTTGTAATCTTTTTCAGTTGATGAATGTAGGTGTGAAAACAAACTGACTGGTTGTTTCTTTTGGGCTGTTAAACCGACCATTTCAGTCACCAAATACCCTTTCTCAATTTTATGATCTTTACTGGAACCGTCTCGAACTTGCCCTAAGGATTCGAACGCTTTGCCATGGGGCTTTATTACATCAGAATCATCCACCAGAATGAGTGGCTTCTTCCCCAAGCTCTTTACCATCTTTTGCGTGTAATTTTTCTGAATGACAGAGGGAAGTGGTTTTTGCAGGTTTAAACTGAGTCGATCGATTGTATTTCCGATTTGAATCGATTCGTTTAATGCTGTTGAAATATTTTTGAGTACGGTGCTTTTTGACCTGAGCATACCGTAAACCATTTGGGTTACAAACTTCAATTTAACACGATTGTCATCGGGAACCAAACTTTCTGAAAATCGAACAATTTCTCGTTTCGTTGCGTACACTTCTGTGGTAGAATTAAACATGAAAAGCCCTCCCTTGGATTTGTTTAGTATGTTTTTTGCTGATACCTAAATTATACTAAACTTTGGAGGGCTTTTCTCGTGTTTTTCCCCAAAAAAAGCACTTTTTGAATGATTTATTGCCTTTATTTTCACTTATTAGGATATACACGTGTTGTATTCAGAAATAATGCGGAAACTCAAAACAGGTTAGTATTGCTCTAAGTCATATCTTGTGTTATGATAATGGTTGCGAATTAAACACGAGCGAGGTGAAATCCAATGAAAGCCAAAATTCATCCAGACTACGTAAAGGCAAAGGTGTCCTGTGCCTGTGGGAATACTTTTGAAACGGGCTCCACTAAAAAAGATTTAAAAGTAGAGATTTGCTCCAGTTGTCATCCATTCTACACTGGTAAGCAAAAACTTGTTGACAGTGGCGGCCGTGTAGAGAAATTCAAGAGAAAATACGGCCTTGAATAAATAACCAGTTATTGGAATGATGTAGGGGATGAGGCAGGGCGACATAGCTCTGCTCTTTTTATCTTCCGCTGCAAAAAGACTCCCTCTTCAAAGTAAAAGAGGAACCTTTACCACCCTCGCAATTAGTCTTTAAATTCAAGTGGAGACATACGTATCTGAATAAGTCTCCCGTTACAGGAGGGCTCATTCATGAACACTAAAGAACACATCGGCGGCCAGGCGGTCATAGAAGGTGTGATGATGAGGAGTCAATCGCATCTCGCCATTGCGGTGAGGCAAAGCGAAGATCATATTTCATTAAAATGCCAGCCCGTGAAAAGCTTAGGGCAGCGATATGCCATTTTTAAATGGCCCGTGTTGAGAGGGATGGTCGCTTTTTTCGAGTCCTTGGTGCTAGGCGTCAGAACCCTCACGTATTCTGCCAACCAGGTGCTAGAAGAAGAGGAAGAGGAACTCACCGACTTCCAACTCTTTATCACCATTGCCCTTGCTCTAGCCTTTGGTGTGGGACTCTTTTTTCTCTTGCCCACTTTTCTGATGGGTCTGCTCCGAGGCCCCCTGGAGGTTCCATTGATCATTAACCTGGGGGAAGGCCTGATCCGAATTACTATTTTCCTGGGCTATGTTCTATTGA
>PUNP01001024.1 GCA_003551785.1 Candidatus Brocadiaceae bacterium
TATCAATTTGCCCATGGTCTCATCACTGAAAGCACAGGGAAGAAAACAGTTAAGAATCACGGATGTGTCGGGGCTCAGAAACGTAAGCATCTCCTCCGCAACCCAATGCGTAAACGAACGGACCGGTGTATGATCGGATATCGGGGGCAGTTCCAGTGCGATTACCGGGGGCTCGATCACCTTTATGACTCCGGACATAAACGAATAATCCAGGGCGGGATCGTCAATAAAAAGCCTTATATGAATTGAAGGGTTCTTCCGTTTCTTGAGAATTTTGAAATTAGCAAGTGTGCGGTCAAGAGAATATGTCTCCGGGTAATGAGAAGGGTGATAGACGTTTGCGATAATGCCGCATCCGAGTTTTTCAAGATTGCCCCAGGCGTCATCTGAAAGGGCTCCGGATGTTTCTATGGCAGGCATAATGCGCTTCTCCAGGGTGATATCAACTAGTCTGGGGAGGTCCGGATGTAATGCCGCCTCGTTACCGCAGACACAACATGCCCTGACACCGCTCCTGTGGAGAAGTTGTACATACTCACTAAAGGTGTTCACCGATATGTGTTCCGGCTTACCCGGTTGGCAGTCGGGGAATTCCCATTCCGTTTTGTATGAAATAAAAGCTTCCATCGAATATCCGGGGTACATGTTGTATATGGTCTGAAAAGGCAAATATTCAGCGCATCCCGTTGCCCCGTCATCACCGGCACAGAGCACGGTGGTGACGGGGCAACGGGGTTCAGTGAATATCTGCCAAAAGACATTATGCGGATTAATGCATCTATTCTAATTTTATACATTATTTTCGCTCGTGAAGCAAACGAATAGACAAAAGATCAGTAAAATTCATCTCCGTGGCGGTAATTGGTTTGCCCGCCCAAACGCATGTGCAATTACTTTCCGATTTGTGAGTCAGCTTCGTGTTGCAAACGTGCTGTTTGGTTTTCGGGTATGTCGTGACTGATTAGTCCCTATATCTCTCCGTTACATTTTGTAAAAAATATCTATAAGATTGGTGTCATAAAGGGATAGTTGATAGTAAAAAGAAGTGGACATACCCTTCCTTGCAAACTGGTCAGGTTTAAGGTAAGTCCTCAGTGAACCACGTAGCATCACCACCGTGCCCTGTGCCGGTGGAATGATGATTTTTAGCTACTTTGGGCATAAACAATACGCTCCGCCGTTTCTCCGCGCGGCCCGGCCCCTCCGGCGCTTGCGCTTGTCATTAAAAATGAACGTTAGACGACAGTGCAAGCGCCGGAGGGACCGGGCCGCGCGGAGAAACGGCTACGGTGTGGGAAATCGTTACTTAGCTCTGAATCATCATTCCACCGGCACAGGGCACGGTGGTGATGAGTTGACGGGGTTCACTGAATATTTACGGTTTAAGAAAGCGAATGAGTGCCCTTTAACCCCTTGAAGTGGAAGATTTCTATCCACCTGTTTTTTTGCATTTTACGAGATATATAAAATCAGATTCTCTGTTTTTTCTGGTTACAGCAGATACTCGATTACTAAAAAAAGGGGATGTGTTTGTGTAGAGAAATATTATGCTGAAAATAGGAGATAATTCAAACTGAAATTGTGTTGTTGACAAAGGCTTCCCTTTCGGTTATAATTTTTACATAGTTTAGTTGGATGCTAAAAGAGAGGCAAGAAGGAGGCAGACGCAACTTCTCAAAAAAAGTCCACTATGAAGTCCATGTGATTTTTGCAGCACACCGACATCACAACTTAACCCGTTGCACGGTAAAGCGATGCGCCCGTAGCTCAACTGGACAGAGCGGCGGTCTACGGAACCGCAGGTTAGGGGTTCGAACCCTCTCGGGCGTACCACCCCAAATAAAGCCTCAGCGGCCCTCAAGGGCTTCTGGGGCTTTTTTATTGCCTTTCCACTGAATCCATATTTTCTATATCTTTACCGCATTTTCCATCTGTAGCACTATTTTTTTGTCCCCATTCGTGTCCCCACTGAGCGGTTCCCCTTGACTGAGAATTACAATGGTTTTATAATGTCTGTATAATCATTCGATCATACTGCGGGAGGCTGGTTTGAGGGTATATAAGAAAAAAAGGAAGGACAAGAAAACAGGTAAAAAGGTGGAGTATCGCAATTATACCGTTGACTTCAAAGATCATCGGGAGGTCAGGCGGCGTCTTACAGCCTTCCCCGATAAAAAGTCGTCAGATGAACTTTCCCGAAAACTGGGCCATCTCATCCACTGTAAAGTCTCCGATTCCCCCATCACTCCTGAACTCCACCACTGGCTTGATTCACTTCCGGAACGTATTTTGACCAACCTGGATAAATGGGATGTCTTCGACTATTCTCTAGTTGATGAAGGCAAGAATCTTGAAGAACTTGTCCGGATGTGGAAAAGTGAATCACTGATCCCAGGTGGTAATACGGAGAAGCACGCAAAACTTTACGTAACGCGAGTGTCGAAAATCATTCAGGGCTGCCGCTTCGACTTGCCGTCGGATATAAAAAGCGGTCAGGTAGCGAGCTGGCTCCATGATTGCATAGATAAAGGCAAGCTCAGTGTGCAAACCCGTAATCATTATGCAACGGCTTTCAATGCTTTTTGCTCCTGGCTGAATGAAGAGGGACACCTGCCCGGCGATGCGTATAAAAGTATCACCAAACAGCGTCTGAACGGGGCCGTTGAACGTGACAGACGTGCTCTTAGCGAACCGGAGTGCGTAAGATTACTGGAAGCGGCTCGTGATAACGGA
>PUNP01000832.1 GCA_003551785.1 Candidatus Brocadiaceae bacterium
CGTAAGCTGGTGGAGGAGATTATCGTGTTGCGTAACGTATGCTCTCCGCGACTCGGGACGCTGGAGAACGGTCAAATGCCGCTCGTTGTAACCCACGTCCGAGCCCACCTCTCTGAGGAGATTGCAACCAGGTTCCGCCGGCATGCTCCGATAGTGATCAGCCTGTGGACCAAGGAGGAACGGAAAAAAACTCACACAAGCAAAGCCACTTTTTTGGAATCGCTCAAAAAACGTATTGTACGGGTCTGTTTTGAGGCTTACCGCCAGAATGGGCTTCTCACCTTAATGGAGCTACAGTGGATTTTCCAGTTGAGCTCGGCCCGGATCTCGGAGCTGATCCGCAGCTTCCAGAACGAACACCAGATCATCGTTCCCACTCCGGGGACGGTGCTCGATGCCGGCCGGAGCATGACCCACAAGGATATTGTTGCGAGACTTCACCTTGAAGGGTATACTGTAAACGAGATCGCCAAAAAGACCCACCACTCCCAAAGAGCGGTGGACAACTATATCGGGACTTTCGAGTCGGTTTTAATCCTCAAACTCTACGGGGTCAAAGCCCGCCTCATGGCCCGACTCCTAAAGAAGGGAATTACCCTTATCGAGGAGTATCTGAAGCTGATTGATAAGTTCTATGCTGACGAAGAGGAGATCAAAAACTATCTCAAAACAAGGGGGGTAAAACTTTAAACCCCCATATACCGACAATCTTGACTTTGACAGTCGTAGATACAAACATCCTTGAAATCATGCGGGGTTTGGGCATACCGCTCCAATATTTTGTCACTACATTTTACCAAGTTCTTCCACTCTGGCCGGAGGTCGGTAATGCAGCTTCCTGAACAGATCATTGATCTCCGAGTCGCCTTCGGTCCGGAAGAGGTAAGACTTCCCCTTGATTTCGGTGTAGATAGCCTTCATCCGGCCTAGGATCTCCAGTGCTCTGCTGGCTGTCATCTCAACATCCTCAGCGGCGAGCTTCTGCTCCATATATCGCTCCAGGAGGTGAGAAAGCACACAGAGTGTAACATGAGCGCGTATTCTGCGGTCGGCATGATGGTAAACCGGCTCCAGGTTCTGAAGGCTCTTTAACGAACGGAAAGAGCGTTCTATCCGCGCGAGACGTCTGTAAGTGGTAGCGATCTCCTCCTTGGAAAGTTCCTTCTCACTGGTAAGCAGGATATACTTACCGTCATACTTTTCATCTTCGGTGATTTGTGAACGATCGATTCGCAGAGTGCCGTCCTTAAGCCGGCGGAGGAAACGGCCCTTGTATCTGTGGCCATATAAAGCTGCTGCTTTCTTGCTCTCGGGATCCAGGCCTTGAATCTCCTGCTCGAGTATCTTGATTACAGCCTCGCGAGTATTCTTATCCCGCTCGGCCTGGATGGGGTTATAGCAGATAATATAGCGTTTACCGTGCATATCTACTTCCTTGACCTTGAGGTTTTCCTTGATTTCGAGATATCTGCCCGGAGTGGTAAGAACTTCCTCCTTGACCTCTTTCCACTGATTGAGCCGGACCCCGACGATATATTCATAGCCGAGACTTTTTACCTGTTTTAGCTTTTCTCTGCTGACCATACCCCGGTCACAGACAAAGATGCAGCGGCCGATCGTGAAGCGTTCCTTGAGGGTCTCAACCGTATCCTTTACCGTACTGATATCGGGAGTACTACCGGGTAGTACCTCATGGGCCAAAGGTAGGCCATCCCGGCTTAAGACCAGAGATATTAGAAACTGAGTAGCTCCCTTTCTGCTGTATTCAACCAGATCAGGGGTTTCCCCGTACATATCGACCAGGCTGGTATCGTAAAATACGACACTGGTATTGAAAGTTAATAAATCTGTAAGTCGACCGTAGAGGCTAGATTCCAACTCTTCTTTGTGCTCAACGAGAAAGTCCAGAGCCCGATACAGATGATGCAGTTCAAGCTCGTTTCCTTCTGGGAAGTGCACTTCTTTTTCAAGCCACTCGTAAGTGGAAAGTTTACTTTTACCATCAATGCTTCGATTAAAAACCATACCCTTGATTGCAGCTCTGACATCGAATTTGTATTCGTGTTCTGAAAGGAGGTTCTCCAAGATCGTATCGATCCCAAGTTCGGACCACAGTTTTTCCAGTACGTATACATCACCATAGTTTTTAGCCCAGTGGTGGTGACAATCTTTAACAGTATTCAAAACCTCGATTTTATCCGTGTAACCATCCAGGGCAGAAACGATATCATCAACACGAGATTTATCCATCGTATCAACGCGCCCTAAAGTCATTAAGACCTTGTGCGTGGGTTTGCCGTTTTTACGGTAGCTTTCGGCCAACTGGTAGTACTGGTAGGTCTTGCCGTTACTTTTGACGGTTTTGGTTAAAACAAACATTGTAGTTGCCTCCTTTCAACTACAATTATACCATACCAAAACCGCCATTCCAAGGATTAATATTTAATTTTTGTAACTACGTTTTTAGGAAAAATTTTATTGGTGACCTTATGCCCTTGGGCTTTATCATGGGTTGACCCTTAAAAATCGTGACTTTGGTGTCAAACTTAAGTTTATATATGGGATTTCCTCTGGAGAAATCCTAATTAAAGAACTGGCTATAGTATCAACAGCTATTGAATTATTTCCTGCAATAATATAATTTGTATTGTAATTCTCGCCTCTTCTGAAGCCTGTTCCATCCCTGCCAACAATTCCTTCAATTATATTAAAATCGGGTTTTCTAGCCAAG
>PUNP01000273.1 GCA_003551785.1 Candidatus Brocadiaceae bacterium
CAAAAGCGCACCAGAACGGCCCACCACCCGCCTTCCATGGATTAGGTGCGGTATGTGGCAATCCACCATCCGGTTGCTGGCACGCGCGCCAAAGAGCCATCCAGTTCGTGTAAAGAGGCCCCATGCCATACATTTTCAAAGCCGAAGGGGTACTGGCCAGACCATCACCACCGTAACCCAGTCGCTCTATATGCGGGCAATCAACCATGTATCCGCCCAAACTAAGACACTCAAATGTGTAATTTATCATGTCGTGTATATCATTGAGCAGTTCATTGGAACAATGAAAATAACTTAATCGTCTGTAATCGGTCCGCACCAGCTTCGCTTCAACGTCTTCGAATGCCGGCTGTTCAGTCAGACCATTCACAATGACGTAACGGAAGCCATGATAATTGAACTTGTTTTCAAACTTCTCGCCTGTCTCACCTCTGCCTATGTAAACACTATGGGGTTGCTCCTTCTTTTTTCCGTCCAGGTCATCCTTATTGTCGGCAAATTCGAAACAAACCTTTTGGCCGGATTTAAGAGAATTAAAATGCATTAAAAAAGTGCCTGTAATGTTTCGGCCAAAATCAATCAACCATGATTGATTTGTCAGCGGCTTTATATTTTGGGGCTGGAATGTCCGGACAGCACGGTTTGGTTCTGCGTATTGCGCACGGACGCCATGATAGGGTATAGTCGGGCATATAACTTTACTCCACCCGGAAGCATCAAAACGGGGAGAACTCCACCCATTGATTCGAGCGCGTCCGTCAACCTTTTCTCCGCCAAAGTCGCTGTGGCGCCACTCACCTATACGGCTGTAATGGCTGGGGCGGCCAACCCATGTTTCATCCGTGCTGATACGAACAACCTCATCTTGGGCCAAGCCGGCTTCTACGAAAGCACGCACTACAGGCCCGGAGTGCGCCACCCCCGGCAACCCCTGACGATACCAGCCCCTTCCGAGCCAGAAGCCGATAGTGTTGATCCCCGCCGTCAAAAACCGTGTTATATCGTGAACGGTATAATGAGACATTTTGTCATATTGAGCCGGGGCCGGCATCAGGATGTGATCATCTACCTTTTTGCCGTTACAGTATAGCTCATAATATCCCAGTGCATTCACATAGGCTCGCCCGACAAGGGGTGGATTTTGTAGTTCAAACGTCTTCCTCAGTAAAGGATGCTCATTATCGCCCGCAGACTCGGACAGACCTATATAATTACCCGGCCACGGTTCTTTCAGCATGCCGGTTGTCCAGCATGCCGTGTCGCTCCACCCTGTTCCCCGACCCTCCGCATTCCACGCCCGGACTTTCCAGTGATATGTCTTACGTGCAGATAATCTCTCACCTTTAAATTGAACTTTCACACATTGGTCGGATTCGACGCAACCGCTATCCCATACATCACCAACATCTTGGGAAAGGAGCTCGGGGTTCGATGCAACTAATATTTGATAAGCGCTCTGCACACAACTTCGCTCTCCAGTTTTCCATTCCCAGCTCAAACGCGGGTTTTCTACGTCAACGCATATCGGTGACCGGCTGTACTCGCAGCGAAGATTCCCTATATTCATATTGTCCTCTTTTTCTTCTGCTTGCCTTGTGTTTTTACCACGAATAACTGGCTATCGAGCAAAAAAAAGGTCAACTTGATCAAGCCTCATGCTCCATTATAATCTTTGGAAATGAATCTTGTTACTCATTATACGGGGTTACGATATGGGATGCAATTTTCACTCTCTTGATCTGGATCAGATGTTTCTGATGACGCCTTCGGCAAGCGCGATTGGCTAGCAAAGAATCATCACCTCGGTTTGAAACCCCTGCCTGCAGCAGGCAGGCCTTGCTCATCCAGCACCCAATTCCAATGGGTTGGATTGGCGGGTTATTGAGCGACAAGCACGTAAGATAAAAAATTTCAAATTTGTATCAAAAGCGAAAATATTGTACACTGTACAAGAACCACATACCGGTTCTCAATGAGTCATATATTGTACGGGGATGAATTACTTATTTTGCAGCTTCTGAGGGGAAATCACATGCGCTGGATATTGCGCTCCAAAATACATAAAGCGACGGTAACGCGCTCCGAAGTGGAGTATATCGGGAGCATTACCATAGACCTGGGTCTCATGGAAAAAGCGGGGCTTATGGAAGGGGAGAAGGTGCTGGTTGTCGATAACACCAACGGCGCCAGGGTTGATACGTATGTCATTTGCGGCGAACGCGATTCGGGCGAAATAGGGATAAACGGTGCCGCGGCTCATCTGATCGAAAAAGGCGATGAGGTCATAGTTATGGGATTTGAACTGACCGATAAGCCCCTGGATGCCTGTAAAATTCTGGTAGATGAACAAAACAGGTTTGTGCGTTATCTGTAACCCCGGGAAACTCGTGCAGACAACAGAACAGAGCCCCGGCAGGGGCGATTCAAAGGTTTGGTGAACTCAGGACGATCACCTGACGGGGGGGCATTTGATAAAATGTATATTTGATTGGGAGATCAAAATAGAATATCTTGGTGGCAGTGGCCAAGTGGTTCACTGAATATATACGATAAAAGACGGAGACGTGGTGCTGTTCGGGTTCAAAGACTGATTCAGATAAAACCAACCTTTTATAGAGAGAAAAAAATGGCGCTTTTCAAATTGGCCGATGATATTAAAGTCGGAGTTGTAGGATATGGTGGTTCTTTCAACATGGGCCATTCACATCTTAAGGAGATGCAGAAGGCGGG
>PUNP01000636.1 GCA_003551785.1 Candidatus Brocadiaceae bacterium
AATACCGGCATTGGTACGATTCGCTGCAGGTCGTACCGACGATCAGAAAACTGAAGGCTTTTTTCCAAATGCAGAAAGACGGGGAATTGCAGCGCCATGTCAAGGGTGACATGGCGCCGGAGAAGGTTAAACTGCTCGAAGAATTTTCCGAAAGCTTTACAGCCAAAATCCTGCACTATCCGTTCGATTATCTCAACCGAACAAGTGCGGAAAAGTGCGAAAATGAAATTATGGCCGCCCTTGAGTTGATCAACACAATGTTCGGACTCGATGATATAGCCTTAAATGAGAGCAGCGATGATTGAGCTAACGATTATCCCGCTCCGTGGATTTTGGATATTTATTTTCTGTGACAGGATGTTTGGCTTGCAAAACATATCCTGCAGCCCGAACTGAGTAGCCCGCAATACCTATTGGTGCAGTGGAGTTTGACAGAGTCGTTGAAATAAGTTAAAATTATAGGTGAATTAATTGGAGAAGATTTCGTGCGGATTCTCACCGCGTTTTGTACCGTCAAGGGATCGATTGATTGATTAAAAACCGGCGAATATCTCCGATTGGTATAGTGATTTAAAAGCTTCATCTTATTTTTTTTTGACATCTTGTTTGTGGTATCCAACATCGTGTGGGGTTTTTGCAACTCAGCCCGATGCGCTGTAATATCTTTTACGGTATACATACAAAATATGTTTTTTTGATGAGAGAGGGCTTCAGCGACGACATTCAACAACATGGTGAGTTGAATGGGAGAAAATTTTTATCGGCGAATTTTGAGAAGAAAGTCGTATTCATAAATATTTGTATGCTTACTAATACTTTGGTGATTTATTATGGGTGATTCGAACGAAGCGGTTGTCAGGAAAATGATCGATCTGTATCACATGCTTATCTACCACAACTGATTTGGCGAGATGAGCGTCGATATACGGATACTCAAGCGCGGACAGAAGGAGGTCATCATCCGCTGCGGGAAACACAGGTTCGTCGTCGATAGACCCGAAAGCGGTGATAAAAGCGAATCGTGGCTTTATAACTGGAAACATGATGATGAGTGCGAGTGAGCACAGTAAGTTTAGAACCCCGACGCCGGTGAGCGGCGCTTTTTCGTGTGGCTGAAGCTGCACAGGAGGTGAGGTAATACAAACAAGATGAAGTAAGACAGAAGAAGTAAAGTTTGATGTGCCGCCGGGAACGGTTCCCGGGGCGTATTGACAAACATATCATTTCGGTGTCTTCGCGGGAGGCCGTCAAAGAGCCTGAAGACGCCGCAGTAGAGTGGAACGTTAAGAAGCACGACGTAAGAGTTAAAGTATAAAGACGGATTGAGCCAGATCAAAACAAATTTGAACATAATATTAGGAGAAAATTTTACGATGTTAAGACTAAAAAAAGAAAGAACAGAGGTATATCCTCAAAAGTGAAGTTTACTTTAGTAGAGCTCATGGTGGTGATAGCCATTATCGTCATCCTGGCAGCCATGCTCATGCCGGCTCTTGCCCGTGCCAGAGCGAGCGCACGCGCCGCCGTGAATACCGGTAACCTGCGGCAGATCGGATCAGTGGGAATGAGCGCGTTCCTGGTGGATAATCCGACTTATCCCTGGATGTCTTCGACGCTTAGTTCCGGGGACAGACCGGACGGTTCCACCAAACCGCGCTGGCCCGATTACATATATCCCTATGTGGACAGCAAAGAGGTCTTCGTCAGTCCTTTCCTTGATCTTGACGGCAATGATGCGATCATGGGAAAGCAGTTCTGGCACGAGATATCTCCGGATGATCCGATGCAGGTGGCCAGAGCGGATCTCAGGGGATTCGACTGGAGTACTAATCCTATAAACGTACACGAGAAATAGCAGGATGGAGCAGGTGACCCTATAGCCCCGGATGATCCCGCCTGGGATGAGCTTTTCAGCTACGGTGGCTACGGATATAACTACCAGTAACTGGGAAACTCCCGGACTGGTGGCAACCCTGGCTATGAAAACGAGTTCCCATTTCGCCGAAGCCCCGGTACTATCCGTGATCCCGGAAATACGGTGGTGATCGGCGATACGCGCGGTGGAGTGAATGGTCAGCACGGGCAGTATTGTCTCGATCCGCCTAAAAAGCTCGCCCGCGGTGCCGGACGGGATGCGGCCGATGATTCAGGCTTTTATACGAGGGGAAGTCCCATACCCTCGGACGATCCCTTCGAAGGACGGGCCGCTCCCGCCAACCGTCACGGTGAAGAGGGAGCCTTTGTCTTCGCCGACGGCAGTGTCAGGACAATGTCGAGGGATGAACTGGACAATATTACCGTTGAGAATCCGGAAGGCAACAACGATAACTGGCACGGTTACGGCCTAACGGGTAGAGAACCCGAGCTGGAATAATCCTCGGGGAGTCGAATGATGATCAGCCGGTGTCCGTGTGTGAGATTTTTTATGAGAATTCCCACCCCGGCATCGGCTTGCCTCTAACCCATCGTTTTCTACGGACTGATCTTGGAATTTATTTATGCAGTTAAGTGAAAGTTTTGATTCGTTTAAATTGGTCGAGTTTTTACACAACCCAAAAAAGAGGTGTTTTGTTATGAATGCAAAAGACGTAAAAGAAAAAACAGTGAAGAAACATGTCAATGTCGTTTGGATAGCCGGCGGAATCGCCGTCTTACTGCTGATAGCAATGGCCGTCAGTGTAATCAGAAGCAGAACAGTAATGGAAGAGGTTGTGATATACTCCGGACGTC
>PUNP01000468.1 GCA_003551785.1 Candidatus Brocadiaceae bacterium
CGCGGTGGAGAGCAGAATCAGCCATATCGGTATGCTGAAAGCGATCGGCTGGCCGGACGGTTCCGTTAAAAAGCTGTATGCTGTCGAAGGAGGGCTGCTCGCCCTGGCGGGGGCCGCCGCTGGAGCGTTTGCAGGACTCGGCTATGCGCACTTGATGGTATGGAGGCTTTCACATGTCTTCGGGCAGGCGGGAGAGCACATGATCATCGATTTTGATGCGGGCTGGACGACTTTACTGGTAGGCGGAGCGGGGACATTTCTCATGTCAATGATTGTTATATGGTGGGCGGTGCGTAAGAAAATGAAAGATTCCGCCAGAGAGCTTTTCAGCGGGGAGACAGGTCGGATTTCTATCAAAGAAAAAGGCAAAAGCGGTAGGACGGGGCTTCTTGCCGGCGCAATTTGTCTGGCCGCGGCGGTGATTCTGCTCTTTACTTTTGGGCGTGGAAAGACGGGAGCGGAGGCGGCGGCAGTTTTTTTCGGTGCAGGTTCGCTTCTCTTAATAGGAGGGCTGGGGCTTTTCCATGCCCTGCTGGCTCACCTGGCCGTTAACTGCAAAAAAACAATGACTCATTTGAGTGGATTTGCCCTGCGCGGCGCTGCACGCAGGTGCGGCAGAACCCTGGCGGTTATCGCGCTGCTTTCCGCCGGAGTCTTCGTGGTTATAGCGGTGGGAGCCAACCGTCAGGACGCTCTTGCGGATGCACATCGTATGGACTCGGGTACCGGCGGGTTTGCCCTCTTCGGGCGCTCGGCCATAAGCGTTCCCTATAATCTGTCCAAGCCGGAAGGAAGGGAGTCGGCGGGGCTTGATCTGGAAGGTCTGCAAGATGTTGAAATAACTCCCATACGTGTACGCGAGGGCGATGATGCCAGTTGTTTCAACCTGAACAGGGCCCAGCAGCCGCGACTGCTGGGAGTTGATCACTCAGCATTTGAAGGACGTTTCCGTTTCCTTGAAAGGGTTGAAGGACATGATACTTTCACGGGATGGAGCATACTGGAAAAGGATTTCGGTGAAGACGTTGTTCCCGCCGTCGGGGATGCCGCCACCGTCCGGTGGGCGCTCGGGAAGTCGGTAGGCGATGATATCGAGTATACTGACCGGAGGGGAAGGAATTTTACCGTGCGGATAACAGGGATTATCAATGACTCGGTGATGCAGGGCGGGTTAATAATTTCCGATCATAATTTCAGGGAAAGGTTCGGGGCCGAAGGCGCTCAAATGTTCCTTATCGATGGTGAAGAACGGTATGTCGAACAGCTGCGCTACCGGTTGGCTGAGAGCCTGCGTGACTATGGATTGGAAATCGTCCCAGCCGGAGAACGCCTCGCTGAGTTCGCCGCCGTCGAAAACACCTATATCTCCATGTTCCAGATACTGGGCGGGCTGGGGCTGATACTGGGGAGTATAGGTCTCGGACTGGTGGTGCTCCGCAACATCCTGGACAGGCGAGGTGAGTTGGCCATGCTGCAGGCCGTCGGGTATAAAAAAAGAGTGTTGAAAAAAATGGTTTTTTATGAACATGCCGGCATGATGCTTGTCGGGCTTCTCTTCGGCGCGCTTGTGGCGTGCGTGGCGGTCAGCCCACAGCTTTTTTCCCCCGCTATGGAAGTGCCCCTTCTCTCTTTGTTTTTTATCGTATGTGCAATAGCCGGCAGTGGTTTGGTATGGATTTGGCTGGCCGTCAGCCTTTCGCTGCATGGTGATTTTTACGATTATTTGAGGAATGAGTGATAACCCGCTTATTTCACGCGTATTCAGTGGTGCATATGTGGCAAATGTCAAACGCCGCTGTATTCGTATACTGCAAGAGCAGACTTTTGCCGCAGATGCGCCGCTGAATACGCGCCCGCAGGGTAAACCGCCGTTTAAGAATTTCAATGTACGCACTGCAAATTTTAAAAGTTTCAAAATTGATGCTTAAAAACTTGACGTTCAATCTGTTATATTAAATATTGTCGTTGGTTTATGAAATATGCGGGTTAGGGTGAAATACCCTCCTGCATGCTCATTGCCGACAAAAAGATGGTCTCGCTGAATGTTAATTTTATGGATTAATGATGTTTCTATCGGACGAAATAAAAAACGCTCATCGCTATACCGCCGGAGAGGGAATTTTCGGACTTGGAATGGGGTTTATCGCCCCATTAACGGTCATGCCCCTTTTGCTGAGCAGTCTCGGTGCGGGCCCTGTCGAACTTGGTTTCTTCCACAGCATGGCCTCGGCCGGGTTTTTACTTACACAGCCTATCGGCATGTTTTTTTCCAGACATGGTGCGGGTAAGAAGCGATTTTTACTGACTTTCAACGCCTCGGTAACCATACCGGTTTTTCTTTTTATGGCTGCTGTCACCTTTATGCTTGGCGGAAGAGAAGATTTGCATGCTGTAGTAAGATGGCTGCTTCTCAGTGCTTTTACTATCCGTATGTTAGCGTTAGGAATGATATTGCCCATTTGGCAGGATTGGGTCAACAATCTGTTTCAGACACAGAACCGGGGGCGTTTCACGGGAATTTATGCTGCGGCTTCTGCATTTGGTGTTATGTCGGGCACTATCATAGCCTCCGTTTTGAGAGCCTCTGTGGATTTCCCGCGCAATTATAGTCTGCTGCTGCTCATCGCCGCCTTCTTCTCCGCTTCAAGCTTCTTGTTATTTTCCCGTGTTGACAGCGGTGTGCCCCCGGAATCAACAAATCAGAAACGTCCTAATTTGATTGAATTATTC
>PUNP01000830.1 GCA_003551785.1 Candidatus Brocadiaceae bacterium
AGCCTGGCTGACTCCAAAAAAACTCCCTGGCTGTAAAGTCTTTCAGCTCTTGCGTATATTTCTGCGGTATTTATTTCATCAGCGAAGCTAATGACCGGCAAAAGCAGAAAAAAAAAGCCTAAAAGATGCCAATATATATTTTTTACTTGACTTTTTCGCATTTAAGTGCTGTGTTAGGTTTTAAGTGGGTAGTTAACCTTATGCTAAATAAAAATATGATAACTTTTTCCTCGGTGTATGCCTGCCGTAGTTAATAATCGGTTTTCGACCGTTGCAAAATACCGATAGGTACATCATGATAGCACTGAAGACTTAAGATACGCGGGCTAATTCTTTAAGTAAGTTCTATACATATTTCACTTTAAGTGCAAACTTTTGATGTGAATATTTTGCACAAAGTAATGCAAGGATGGGATTGGGATTAAGCAAATACTTCATCCACGTCACTTGCATCGAGCAAATTTTCTGTCCAATTTTCGATTTGCTCTAATTTAGCATTTTCCAGTTTCTCGGTGTATTTGACCGGGATATCACCAAAGCGCCGGAGTAATAATCTGCGGAGAAGTTTTACAGCCTCCTGCCTTTCACCTCTGGATTTACCTTGTTCTATACCTTGTTCGATACCCTGTTCGATACCCTGTTCGATACCCTGTTCTATACCCTGTTCTATACCCTGTTTTAATCCTCTTTCAATGGCTATACGCTCAATAGAAGTTACATATTGCATGCCATGTTCCTCCTCAAATTTATCGATTTTATTGCCTATTTTTGCTTCTAAAAATTTTGGTAAACGCATCATCCAGTCCAAGATGCGAAACAAGCTTAATATGCGACTTTTGTCCCATTCGTGTTTATATAGCAGCCTAATAGGAGACCATTTAGCATCAAAACGTCTATCTACCTCATATTTCGTTTTCTGAGTCATTATATGTGCTGCTGTGACTAATGCAAAGGCATTATCCGAACTTAACAGGTCACTCAGTCGAGACTCATAATCCAGAAGCTTAACGGTAGGAAAATAAAGCGAGACTGAGCATTTAAGCAATTCGTTCTTATAGCTTTTAGGATGCCAATTCGGGTTGTCGTCAGCTAAAACGGCTAAGCTTACAACCGATTTCTTTTGACGGTCGAAAAGCCTGTAATAATACGTAAACATCCTTTCGGCAAAGTCCTTATCCTGATAAGCTTGAACTTCTATATGAATGAAAACGTATTGTAAGCCGCCTGTTTTTAACTTAACCTGAACAAGCTTATCGGCTTCCCTTTTGGGCATTTGAGAATCATTCCAAAGCTTTCGAAGTCCACTGTCGTCGAAATAATAGTCATATTCCCAATCGATGAATTGTGATTGGTAAGGGAAGAAAAATCCCATAAATTCCGGAAAGAAATTTTCGATAGCATCTTTCCAAGGAGTGTCATAATCATCTTTAAATGTCATATTTATTAAGAAACCTTTAAGGTTGTCGATGTAGAGAGCCTTTGATAAGTGTTTTTAACCTTGACGGCCTTGATTAGTCAAGATGATTCTCAGCAACAGCGGAGAACCAGCTACGTTGTGGAATCGATACTTAGTTCTGAATCATTATTCCACCGACGTTGACGGTAGAATGACGTGTACTAAATATTTTCCATTTTATGATAATATGTAATGCTCACATGATTCAATGGTAATGCTTTATCGCCACCCTTGAGGCGCATTATGGAGAAATACATTAGCCCAAAGAACCTGCAATCTCTTGAGTAACCGTTTCGATGATATCAACATCCACCTTAACAACATTTTTAGAATAACCAACGAATAAGGCAAGGTCGCAGATGTTATTAATTGAACGCGGAGACCCTTTAGAGTGTTCTGCGATGGACGTTACGGCGTTATCGGTAAATAAAGTGTTTTGTTGACCTGCAACTTCAAGCCGATGGCAGATGTATTCATCACATTGGTCGCGGTCCAGCATCTCAAGATAACATCGCAAAGGCAAACGTTGCCTTAAGGCACCGCTGGGGACATCTTCTGGTGTATCTGATTCGCCGTACGGGCCGCTTAATACCATACTCATCAGCGGTTTTTGTGTCGTGGGATTGCATAAGTCCACTATCGCGCTCATTTCGGTGATGGTTTCTTTAGGGATTAAATTTGCGTCGTCAATGATGATAACGACGTGCCCTCCTGCATCCTGGATGGTGATTAATGTTTTCTCTAAATGAGAAATCATACCCGGCCCCGAAAATTTCTTAATACTAGAGCTTTCCCCAAGTTGCTGCAGGAAGTATCTGTAAAACTCCTGCATAGTCATCAGAGGAGCGCTTATATTTATTATCTGCAAATCCTGTTTCGACTGATCCAGTCTTTTCATGAAATAACGCAATAGCAGTGTTTTGCCCATGCCATAACCGCCCGACAAGACGACTCCGTGTCTTTTATTCTTGACGACATACATCAGACGGGTCAGCGCCTCTTCGTGCTGCTGCGAAAGGTAGAGGTATCGCAAATCAAAATTATTTTCAAAGGGCATTTCCTTCAACTTCCAATATTGCAAATACATTTTCGTCCTCCCAAAGAGAGTAAATGAATAAAAACTTGCTTATATACTACTTTACAAATAAACGTTAAGATAATACCCCGTCGGTTGGTTGGGGCAATGATGGATACTATGAAAACGAATGTATTCGAACAACCGGGGATTGTCAGGTGCAGACTTTTCCCATTGTACAGGTTCGTTTTTTAT
>PUNP01000879.1 GCA_003551785.1 Candidatus Brocadiaceae bacterium
CAAACTCATGAAAGAATCCAATGCTGGCGAAGGAATTGTACAGGAACCCTCATGGTTGCAGTCTACTATACACCCCGCCTTCAGTCTGCGGGCCGATGTGCAATAGAGCAGGAAATAAGATCCACATTTAATTTTCCCTGTGGACAGAGATAGATTGAAATGTTCCACCTCATGCTCTGCGACGACTAGGAAATATATGCAAATAATTTAGGATTCAGGAATTGAAAAATTAAGGAATTAGTAACAAGTTTAAAAAAAGGATCTGCTTTGTCTTCAATCAAAATTCCATGAACGAAATGTGTCAATGAAAATGAGACACATGTCCAATTATTATAACCCAACAGGCCGGTTGGAATCAAACCGCTGAGAGTCTTTCAGGAGACAAATGAGCAGTTATTTGAGAGAAGCCAAAGAATGCGCTCAGAAGATAAGGCGACATCATGACTATGGGGATACCAGGTCCTATACCGCTGCACTAAGAAGCTACAACAGGCTTCAGATTTACTGAGCAGGGCGAGTAATTCCAAGTCAGGCAAAAAGGATGTCTCTGAAATCCACCATCTGTATCTTTCCATGAAACAGCTTATGGATGAAATGCTTGAAAGGGACATGGATTTTAAGAATAAGAACGTATAATCAATATCTGGTTACATCCATTCAACATAATGCACAGAACAGTTCATAAATATAAAAAACTGGTTACAAACAGTGACTTGGACCGGTTTTGCCAGATGATTCGCGGGAATTTCTGGTTTTCCAAATTTCACCAGCAAAACGACCCCATGGAAGGAGTCTACTGGCATCTTTTACGTGATGAGCAAACAAGGCAACTCCGGGACGGTAAAAACGGCTATATAATCTGTTCTTTTGGATTATCCAACAACAATCCAACATTGTGGGCATACTATCCTGAGGGTTTCAGGGGAGTATGCATTGAAGCACGCCTTGATGACAAGTGGAATGAAAACAGCGAACAGAATATTTTCAGAAAAATAGTCTATATCCATCGCAATGAATTTCAGAGTTCTATTGACTCTGAAACAAGTCCGCTTGACCTGATCATCCGCAAACTGAACTTCTGGGAACCAGAAAGTGAAGCCCGGCTTATTCTAAAAACAAATACTCCAGGCAATGTAAACATCGGAACTGTGAAGTCAGTTACCGTTGGCTGCAAGGTTGATCCCTGCCTTGCTAAATTACTGCTCTGTAGAGCAGAAGAGTATCTTGAAAATGTAAATCTCAAGATATCCTATCCAAATGATACTGAAGATGGACAAGGGCATATAAGCTTAGAAAACTTCTCTAACCCAGTTAACCTTTTGCAAAAACTTGAGGATTACCGCGAATGGAGAAATTTCTTTGAAATATGAAAAAAAAATGAAAGTCCTCTTTGTATCAAGTGGGAATTCGAAGAATTTTGAGGTAGCTCCTTTTATTCGATCCCAAGGTGAGTCATTGCGGCAAGCAGGAATAGATGTTGAATACTTTCCTCTTATCGGCAAAGGCTTGATTGGCTATCTCAAAAATGCCCGTTACCTCAGACAATATGTTAAAAAAAATCAATTTGATCTAGTTCATGCCCACTACACCCTGTCCGGCTGGTCTGCCGTTTTGGCTTTTTCCGGCAAGCCAATAGTATTATCCCTAATGGGGACTGATGCTTATGGCGAATATGTTGGAATAAATCAAATCAAGTTTTCCAGCCGGTATTTGATTTATCTGACCTATCTTATCCAGCCCTTTGTCAATTCCATAATTAGCAAGTCAAAGCACATAGAAAGCTTTGTCTATTTGAAGAATAAATCCTATGTCATCCCTAACGGCATTCTGCTTGATGAAATAAACTTTCATGAAAACGGGTTTAAAGAAGAGTTAGGCCTTGATCCGGATAAGAAGCACGTTTTATTTTTGGGCGATAAGAAAAATACTAGGAAAAATTATAACTTACTTGAAACAGCCGTCAGCAGAATTAGCTCTGATAATATTTCAATTGTTGCTCCCTATCCGGTTTCCCATGAACAGGTCGTCAAGTATCTGAATTCCGTTGATGTCACAGTTGTGCCCTCTCTGATGGAAGGCTCCCCCAACTTAGTCAAGGAAGCCATGGCCTGCAACTGCCCGGTGGTAAGCACAGATGTGGGGGATGTCAGGTGGTTGTTTGGCGATCTCGAGGGGCATTATATCACTTCTTTTAATCCTCAGGATGTGGCGGACAAAATCAAAATGGCTCTTGAGTTTGCGGAACAAAAAGGAAAAACCCAGGGGCGGGATAGAATTATTGAGCTGGGATTGGATTCGGAAACTGTGGCCAGAAAGATCGTAGGGGTTTATGAAAAGGTGCTGGCGCAGAGGGCTTAGGGCTAAAGGCATAGGGCATGGTGCGATTTAAGCGAGGGTGAGAAGGGGCGATGGAAGCGATTGAAGAAGAAAGACACTGGAAGGCAGATTATTTTCTTGCCTAAACTTTTTTTAAACACTATTTAATAAGCATATTTTCTTTTTTTTCTCTAAAATTACATTTAAAAGGCAAAAATATGCTTATTGAATTTACTGTGGAAAATTTTCTTTCCTTCAAGGATTCCAACACCCTGAATATGGTTGCCGGGGCAATCAGGGAATACCCCGCTCACACCTTCAGTCACCGGCCCGCAAGGGCATCCAGGTCCAGGCCCGTTACTTTGCTCAAATCCGCCGCCATTTACGGAGCCAACGCCGGTGGAAAATCC
>PUNP01000259.1 GCA_003551785.1 Candidatus Brocadiaceae bacterium
GGATACTGAAATATGCAGATAGGTGAACCGGCACGTGTAGCCGCAGTAGTCACACGGTTGCTGGAAAAACTCGATATCCCTTATGCAGTGGTTGGCTCTCTTGCAAGTTCCCTTCATGGGGGGCCGCGTGACACGGACATTCCTGTCTGTGGTATAGCTCTTCAGGATTATTTGTATTCGGTCATTTGTTCTGCCAATCCCTCTTAATACCCATGAGTTCTGGATTGTCTGCCTCTTTGGGAAGCACGAAACCGCCTTCATGCGGCGAGCCAATCCATACGGCATCGCCAGTCAGAAAATCGACCCCCATCTTCCATGCCACCCAGGCGTCAAGCTGATTATCATCCCATATGTTATCTTCTTTAGATTCTTCTACTTCATCCGAGATAAGACCTGCTGTTTGAAGCGCATTACGAATAATCTTCACAGCGTCTTTTTGTTTTTTGCTACCTTTGTATTGTGGAAACGGAGTATCACCTAAATTCTTTGCAACCCACCAGACAGCCATTGACACAGCAGGATGGACTTCTATGACGAATCGTGTGGTTTTGTTTGGTATTAAAAGACTATTTCTGGTTTCGGCAATTTCGTACTGTACAGAATCTTTTTTTGAATTTTCGTAAGGCATTCCTAAACATTCGCATGTTATGGCCCAGTGAGAGCATTGAGAAAAAGGAAGAACACTTACGGCTCCTGGCATAAGATGTTCGTTTTGAGCTTCTTTTAACCATGGGATAACGGTAGAACAGGCCGTGAGTTCTATAGGGCGTGACGAAAAACCATTTTCGCGCTCAAAAGAAATAGAGGCGTCCCATGCAATAAGGTTAATATTGTTATTATCAGATAGATCAGCAAACTTTTTTCGACAGTCGCTTTCTGCTTTTACTTTGCCAAATTTTTTCCCGTCAAAATAATCAATCCCACCCTTTGGCGCAGGATCGGCTCCAATTACCCGGACTGTAGTTTCGTTTACCTTTACTTTGCCGTCAACCAATAATTGCTTCTTAGCCTAGCCGATATCTCCATAATTGGAAGAAATTTCCATTTTTCTCTGCGACTTCTCCGCCTCCGCGGTTACAAGCCGTTTGCCGTTTAACATTCCACATCCCACTTCCCACATTCTACACACAACCTCCCGCCGAATACAATACTAAAATCCCGGCAGAAAAAAACTGCTAACCCGTGACGCTAAATGACCCGCACCGTATGCTATAGTATATTTCAGTCTATGGAAATACGATTCTTTTTAGAAGCATTTCTTCAAATGGAGAAATGGTAAAAGCTGTAAGTACCTTTTTATTAGCTACTTAACCCCTATTGACAAATTGCCCATACCTGTGTTATAATAGTGGTTCTTCAGGAAAAAGCTTAAGTGTCAGCAGAGCAAAGAGAGCCGATCAGGAGGAAAAAACATGAAACAGGGCAAAGGCATATGGCTCAATCCCGGAACGCTCCAGTGGCGGTATGTCACCAAGCATGAGCGTTTCCTCTATTACCGGCAGGACGAAGCACGGGAGCTTGGAATTCCCGATGATGTTCTGAAAAAAATATCGGGTATGAATGTCGTCGAGCATGAAACACCTATCCGTATCGAGGCGATCAAGGCTGGGATGGTCAGGATGAGGGATAAATGGTCGGAAGTCATCGCACAGTTTTATGCCGACCATGACGTGCGCGATATCCTGCGAGCCATCCGGTATGCCATTAACGACGTGCCTGAGTATAAACACGCCTGGCATATCAAAGTCGATAATCTTTATATTGGAGGTTACAGGCCGGTGAAATACTACAGCCAAAGAAAATCAGAATCCAGTCCGTCCAAACTCCACGCTCATATCTCTAAACACGATACGGGCATCATTACTGCATGGCGACACCAGGTCACCGATGAGGATACCGGTAATGTGATCGATGTGACCAACAGCCAGAACAGGATGCGAAACGCACAGCTTTTCTCCGTGCTTAACGGCCGATATGCTATCACCACGATAATGGGGTCATATATCGAAAACTGCGGCACGCAGAATGAAGTGGAAGTCAAAGGGGAATTATTTTTTGTGGTTAATGTGGATGACCTGGAAGGAATGGAGGATGATTTGCGCTGCATCGGTGAGAAATGGAATCAGGACTCCATTCTGTTCGTCCCAAAAGGCGGCAGGCAAGGTGTTTTGTGGGGAACAAATCTTAATCCTGTCGATAAAAGTGCGATCCCGCCATACGGCAAAAAGAGGGTGTTGAACAAGCCGCTCTTCGATGCTGATAGGCAGCTTATTGCCAGAGACGAGGCCAGGCCGTTCGTGTTTGAATCGGTCGGACTGGAGTACGGTAAACGTCCGCGAATGGCTTTTTTCAGCGAGTGGGGTAGATATTTCTTCAGGCAAAAGGACTGGAAAGACGGTTACCCGGCCGCTCAATAAGCGCGGCTTTCGACACCGATGCAACCTTAATAGAGACCGCCACTTGTGTTTCTCAGCTTGCGTATTGATCTATGAACCACTAGTGCTTAGTTGCCTAAGTCCGAATAAAGTTTTAGTTTTAGGCGCTTAGTTGCCGTACATCGTTAACAAAATGAGGATATTGAGTAACACAGACATTCCTGTCTGTGGCGTCTTGGCATCAAAAAGAATCACAGACAAGAATGTCTGTGTTACGCTTGAACTGCGCCGACAGGCGCCCCATTTTCAGAGCGCAGTCTCTGAAAATGCGTAGTA
>PUNP01000963.1 GCA_003551785.1 Candidatus Brocadiaceae bacterium
ATTTTACAAAAAATCGATAGGCAACAATGTGTGACCAAAAAGACACTGAAGTTGAAATGCGTGTTTATGATATCGAGGTGGGCAGAACACCTAAAATTCAACGTCTGGATGCGTATCTGAGCGCCAGATTCCCTGATTATTCACGAACTTTCATCACGAAACTCATTAAAGATGATAAAGTTAAAGTGGATGGTGAATCGGTCAAACAGGCTTATACACCTGCCACCGGTGATAAAATCGTAGCTCAAGTTCCTACTTTAGTCGAGGAGACTATTGAACCTGAAAATATTGAACTGGAGATTATTTATGAAGATGAATGGATTCTGGTGATCAATAAACCCTCTGATATGGTCGTTCATCCCTCGCGTGGACACCAGAGCGGGACGCTGGTGAACGCCGCGGCTTTCTATTGTAAAAATTTGAGTGATTACGGCGGAGCGCTTCGGCCGGGCATTGTCCACCGGCTCGACAGGGATACTACCGGTGCAATTATTATGGTTAAAGATGACAGCGTTCATGAGGCGATCGCTCAGCAGTTCGAGGCGCGAACCGTTGAGAAGGAGTACCTCGCCGTCTGTGAAGGTACTGTCGAGCTTGATGCTGATCTGATTGATGCACCGATAGGGAAGCATAACAGAGCAAAAGAAAAGATGGCGGTGCGCCACGACCTCGGCAAGCCCGCCCAAACCGTTTATAAAGTTGCCGAGCGGATAGGGAATTATTCCGTTGTGAGATGTTTTCCACGCTCCGGACGTACGCATCAGATACGCGTGCATATGAAACACATCGGGCATCCATTAGTTGGTGACGCCCAGTATGGGAGTAACAAGGCTATATTCAAAAGCGATTTTACCGGTGAGGAACACAAACCGCTGGAACAGCCTTTGATTGAAAGACAGGCCCTGCATGCCAGAAAAATTAAAATTTTCCATCCTGCCAAAGAGCAGTTTATGGAATTTGAAACGCCGGTTCCCAACGATATACAATCTTTTATTGATGTTTTGAGAAAACTATATGGTAAAAAAGAAAAAAAAGAAAAAGAAGAATAGCAAAAGCGATAACTCATGGTGGCACAAACCATTGCTTTTCGTTCTCCGAATCCTTCCCTGGCTGATTGTGCTGCCGGTTTTTATCTGGAGCTTATGGGTGGGAGCAAATACATTTTGGCAAAAATTAACGCACCATCCCGCTTTTGAAGTCTCCCCCCAGGATGTCATCTATGATATGCCGGCAGCTGTTAGAGAAGACAATATGTCTGAACTGATCTATTCCGCACTTGGCGATGTGATAAAAAATGCGAATATCTTTGACCGCTCATTAAATCAGCGTGTGGAGCAAAAACTTCATCGACTGCCCTGGGTAACTCATGTTGACGATGTCACACGTAATTTTCCGGATAAGCTTACCGCTTCACTTCGCTTCCGATCACCGGCTGGACTTGTCGAGTTTGCAAACATGCATTATATGATAGACAGGGATGGGTACTGGCTTCCGGAAGAGCTTTATTTGGTGCCGGCCGAATGGAAAGGAGGTCATTTTCCTGTCATAATCCATAAGAATTTGCCCGATCGTTTTCCACCGCAGGGCAGGCAATGGGAAGCCAAAGGGCTACCCATAGGCGCAAGGTTGACACAGTTCCTGCTGCGGGAGGATATGCTGGATGTTTTAGATATAAAAGAAATTCACGTCAGCTCCGTTGGGCGGAGAGATAGAATCAGCAGGGAATCGACGGATATCGCGTTAATTACCGAAAAAGGGGCAGTCGTAGGGTGGGGCACTACCGAGGAATACGAAAACATCTCGGGACTGGCTCAAAATCGCCGCGTAGATGAACCGTCTGATTATCGTAAACTGCAAGCATTGAAAAACTTTCTCAATGAGTATCCCGACCTCAAGGGTATCAGCCATATAGACCTGCGTTTCAATAAAGTCAGTTATGAAATGATGGATTGAAAATTTATCGGAGCCTGACAAATGAGCCCATCTTCATCCTGGACGCCGTCGGGATAAGAGACGCCCTGGCGTTCATCGAGCAGCAGCCCGTCGTTGCAGGATGTGCCGTCGTCCGTCCCGAAGTTCGACAACCATGCATTCCATTGCCCATTCAGAAGCATGTATTTTGCTGTGAAGCGTCCATGTCCGCCCCTTGTCGCGGGAGATGGCGACGCCTTGGTGCTGTTTTTCGCCGGCGAACCAGTCATGTACCGGCTCGCCGGCATGGGTGACGGGCAGGATCCACTCACCTGAAGACTGCACAGTGGGTTTGTTCAGCCGGAAGGCATAGGGAACCTGCAGATCGATTCGGAACTCGGGGTCGAAAGTCGGTGAAGAGGTTAAAACAGGTGAAAAGGTGATTGACCGCAAAATAAAATCGAGTATCGTATTGTCGCTGTGCCCAAAGGGGCTCATGTAATATACACGCTTTGGTTGGACAAAAGCAAATAGAATACTACGTTGGCAGTAAACTGCCCTGATGGGTATAGAAGACGTAATCAATTATATTAAAGGGAGATATCATTCGCTGGTTTGTTGCAGAATTGTCTTTTTTTAACAGCAACCAGCAACGACTTTTCCGGCTTGTTCGGTTTATTTGAAAAAACCGGGACTGTATCCCTCTCGGTCGAAAACTAAAATAAAGCGCGACAAATGCGCATTCTTCTTCAACTCTTCTTCGCTGGGCTGCTGCGGCACATCTTCAAGCAGCTGCGGC
>PUNP01000543.1 GCA_003551785.1 Candidatus Brocadiaceae bacterium
ATCGGCGTTGAGCGCCGCCAGCTTCTCCCGCACCTCCCTGTATGCCATGCGCATCCGCTTGCCCAAAAATGATATGGTCAGCAGTATAAACGGGATCGTTATGAAACTGACCAATGCGAGCTGCACGTTCATCAACAGCATAATGGCGACGATACCGATCAACGTAAAAAGATCGTTGAGAAGATGAACGAACCCGCTCGATACGAGTTCGGCAAGGGCATTGACGTCATGGGTGATGCGCGCCATAATATCACCGGTCTTGCGTTGGTGAAAGAAGCTCACCGGCTGGCGCTGAACATGCGCATAAAGGTCTTCCCGAATATCGCCCACGATATGCTGTCCGATGTAGCTTGAAAGGTAGCTCTGCCAGTAAGAGGAAAACCAGAACAAACCATACGAGGCGCCCATGAGCAGCAGGAGCCAGTTCAGGCCCGCCAGGTTGCGCTCCAGTATAAAATCGTCGATAGCAATTTTTACGAAATAGGGGCCGAGCAGGATAGTGACGGTGACAATCAGCATAGCTGCGGTAGCGAGGATGAGCCGTGGCAAATGTTTACTCACGTACCGCCATAACATTCCCAGAGCTCGCCTGTCGAGACTCCGCAGGTCGAATCTCTCGTCGGTTCCCGAACTCATTCTTCTTCCGAATCCACCTCTCATGTCAGATATGCTCCTTTTCGAGATATCTCTAACGAGAATTTTTCTTACTAAAAAACAAAATGTCGCTATAATTCCAAAAGTTGTACATATTTCATTGCGTTTGTAAAATCACAACCGAAACCGGCAGTCATTACTTCCACGGGGACAAGCCCCGTGGGGAGTCATTTGTGGGACCAAACTGGTTCTGGTGGTCAGTCATCCAAACCACTGGGGCAAGCCCAGTGGGGGGATAATCCCTATGTTTAGTTTCTCCGGTCCACATCCTATACATGCTTTCTCCCAATGGATTCTATAACTGAACCTCGTTTGTTTCTCCACGGGCCTTGTGCCCGTGGCTTTCATGACTGACTACCAGAATAAACATAACCCTAACAACGGTAGACTCCACGGGGCTTGTCCCCGTGGTAATCATGACTTTAGTGACAATAATAAAAAATTGTAGCCGTTTGCCGTACGCCGTTCGTGGTTTGTCATTTGTCCGTACTGTTAATTCTTTTTCAAGCTCCGTCTTGAAAAAGAATTAGTTCACTTCTCTGTAAAAACCGTCGTCCATCTCGAGCAGTTCTTCATGAGTGCCCTGTTCAACAATCCGTCCGCCCCGCACGACCAATATCCTGTCGGCATTTTGAACCGTCCACAAACGGTGCGCGATAACAAAAGTTGTCCTGTCGCGTATCACAGCATCGAGCGCGCGCTGCATCTTCGTTTCCGTTTCCGTATCCACGCTGGAGGTCGGTTCGTCCAGTATCAGCAGCCGGGGGTTGGTGAGCAGCACTCTGGCCATAGCAAGCCTCTGCTTCTGTCCGCCCGAGAGCGTCACTCCGCGTTCCCCCACGGGCGTTTCGTATCCGAGCGGCAGTGATTCGACGAAATCGTGAATCTGTGCGATGCGCGCACACTCGATAATATCACTCATCTCCGCATCCGGCCGTCCGTAGGAGATGTTTTCGCGCAGTGAGGCGCCGAACAGAAACGTATCCTGCAGCACTATACCGATCTGGTTTCTCAGGCTCTCAAGCGTCACGGAGCTTATATCATGCCCGTCGATAAGTATGCGACCTTTTTGCGGGTCGTAAAACCGCGGCAGAAGGTGCAGCAGGGTGCTTTTGCCCGAACCCGTCGGCCCCACAATCGCTATGGTTTCTCCAGGCGCCGCTTTAAGGGAGACATCTTTAAGCACTTCGCTGCCGTTGGCGTAAGAAAAGGTAACATTCTCATAGCAAACCTCCCCTTGTACATCCGGCAGCGGATAAGCATCGGGCGCATCCCGCACCTCCGGCTGCGTATCAAGCACCTCGAAAATCCGCTCTCCCGCAGCGATCGCCCTGCTCGCCCGGCTGATCATCATACCGGTCTGCCTCACCGGCCGCAGCAGCAGCGCGATATAACCGGTAAAACCGGCCAGCACACCGAGTGAGATGACCTCATGGATAACCAGACGCCCGCCGTACCACACAACAAAGGCTGTGCCCAACCCCATGAGAAAATTGGCATAAGGCATCCAGAACGCGGAAATTTTTGCGGAGGCAAGGTTGACGTTTACATATTCGCGGTTTTTGCGCTGAAATACACGGCGCTCGCGCTCCTCCTGGCCGAAAAGTTTTGTGACCTCGATGCCACTCAGGTCCTCCTGGAGCGTTTCTGTGAGAGCAGCGAATTTTTTACGCACCTTGCCGAACATCGGCCTTACTCTGGTGGCGTATTTATACATCCCAAACGCCATCAGCGGGAGCATCATCAGGTAAAGCAGAGCAAGCCTCATCTCCCACAGCAGCATGACAACAAGTATGCCGAAAATGGTTAACACGTTCGATGTGATGAAAATACTTGCCGTGGACAAAAAACCGTGCAGGTCGTCGGCATCGGCCGTCACTCTCGACATAAGATCGCCCGTGCGGGAGGCGTCGTAGAAAGAAAACGATAATCGGTTAAGATGGCAGTAAAGCGCGGTGCGAAGGTCATGGATAACGTTTTGGGCCACCACCTCGGAAAGGTATCTTTTGAGAAAATCGAAAAGACCTTTCACCAGCACAACCCCCACCATAGCCAG
>PUNP01000365.1 GCA_003551785.1 Candidatus Brocadiaceae bacterium
AAGATTCGGAGAGGAAGAAACAGATCAATTTGCTGGTTGACATTTATCAGCAAACGCCGTCACCGCCGGTCAGGCGACGATTGAACAGGGTGAAGAACAACGGCATGACGGGCGATGCGCTACTGCAGGAACTGAGCGCGATATATCACGAATACAGACTCAGCGAGCGGCAGGCGGAGCTGGAAGAAAAAGAGGCTACGTTAGATGTGCCGCAGATAGTATGCAGCGAGGCGCTTCAGGAAGGCAACAGAAGTATGTAGATAAAGTAAAAAGAGCGAGAAATTTTATGACTAAGAATATAGGATTTGTGTGTTTTCGTTTAGCGGGCACTGATGGTGTTTCTCTTGAAACGCGTAAGTGGTCTGAGGTGCTCAGCAGGATGGGTTTCGAATGTTATTATCTGGGCGGCGAACTTGACACACCAGAGAAACGCTCTTTGTTATGTGAGCTTTGTCATTTCAAACATCCCGAGATACTTGAAATCCAGGAGCAATTATTTCAGAGACAGGAAAGGCGCCCTGAGCTCACATCTCAAATTCACAATTACCGGGAAAAAATCAAATCGAAAATTTATTCTTTTATTCAAAAATATGACATTGATTTGCTTATCACGGAAAACGTGTTTGCCATTCCCATTAATGTTCCCTTTTCTCTGGCTCTTACGGACGTGATAGCCGAGGCGGGGATATCAACTTTAGCGCACCATCACGATTTTTTCTGGGAACGAAAAAGGTTTTTGCAAAATTGCATATGGGATTTTATCAATGCCAGTTTCCCACCACATATGCCCGCAATAAAACATGTGGTAATCAACACCTCAGCTAAAAACCAGCTCGCACTCCGTACCGGAATAGGTGCGACTCTCATACCCAATGTGATGGAATATGAGAATCCCCCTTCGGGTATTGATGATTACAATTCTGACGTCCGTGAAACATTAGGAGTAAATAAAGATCAGATTTTTTTATTGCAACCCACAAGGGTAGTGCAGAGGAAAGGAATTGAACACTCCATCGAGTTTGCTGCACGTTTGGGCGAAGATACGGTATTGGTCATCTCTCATGCTTCAGGTGATGAAGGGGACGAATATCAAAACCGGGTTATAGAATATGCGAGATTACTTGATGTTAAAGCTCTCTTCGTCGATGATATAATCTCAAGTGAAAGAGGAGAAACTTCGGACGGACGTAAGATATATTCCATTGCCGATGTCTATCCGCATGCAGATATGGTAACCTACCCATCTGTGTTTGAGGGCTTTGGAAACGCTTTTCTTGAAGCAGTATATTTTAGAAAACCCATTCTGGTGAACAACTATTCCATATATTCTCATGATATCAAACCCAAAGGGTTTGAGGTTATTGAGATAGAAGATTATATTACATCACAGACTGTGGATCATGCCATGAAATTGCTAAATAACCCTGCTGCACTGAAGAAGAAAATGGATAAAAATTACAAATTAGGGCTAAAATATTATTCATATCAGATTTTAAAAAACGAATTGAACCACCTTATTACAGCTTTCTGGGGGGCACACCGCAGGTGAGCACGCGGTGATTATTTGATTGCTATACTATGTACCACAACGGGCACGCCCTCAGCAGCGCATCTGCGGCATAAAGCTGTACTTGCAGTATACCAATACAGCTGCGTTTGCTTTATGCCACAGATGCACTGCTGAGAACGCGTGAAATGACCGGGTTAGGAAGAACAAACAAAATCGGTATTATGATTGACGAGAAATTTGACTTGTGCATTGATAAGGCATACAATAATAACATGAGATTTGATTGGAACCCGGAAAAAAATAAACGGTTGAAAAAAGAAAGAGATATTTCTTTCGAGGAAATTATCTTTCATCTGTCGCAGGGCGATTTGTGGAAGATAGCCGATCATCCGGACCAGAACAATTATCCGGGGCAGAAAATTTATTTTGTTGCTGTTGAGGACTATATTTATATGGTTCCTTTCGTCCGGGAAAAGGATAGAATATTTCTCAAAACAATTTTTCCCAGCAGAAAGGCAACCAGGGATTATCTGCAGGAAAAGGAGGAGGAAAAATGAAATACGACAGAGAAGAACAGAGCATTCTGGATGCATATGAGAAAGGGGATATCCATGCGCATCCTCCGTCCAGGACGGAGATCAACGAAGTGAAAAACGCGGCCAAAAACACATTCCGGAAAGATCAAAGGATTACGATTCGTCTTTATGATCATGATCTGAAAGGGATAAAGAAGAAAGCCATGGAAAAAGGCCTTCCCTATCAAACACTCGTTTCCGGTGTGATCCATCAATACGTCGAAGGTGAATTGGCAGAGAAGAAGTGATTTTCACCTGCCTTGCATTTTGGGCTTGAATTTTACTTAAAAATACAACACGGTCCATAATAAGGTCAATAAGAATATTAATCGACACGTAATAAGTTGTTATATCAGGGGTAGCGAGATAGCTGGCTCGGATTCTTAATCCGTAGGCCCGGGGTTCGAGTCCCCGAGGGGGTACCAACCAGTTAAGCCCTCTCAGGCCATTTCATGCGCATGATAGGGCTTTTTGTTTTCACTTGCACTGTTGCGCAGTATTGCCTATGATGACCTGAAGTGCCGATTGAATGCCACACAAATGACATACGTTAATTGCCATTGGGGTCGGTTCGATGTAAGCCAATGTGATGTTTGATTATACGCCGTAAAGCGAGGCTGTAT
>PUNP01000167.1 GCA_003551785.1 Candidatus Brocadiaceae bacterium
AGCTCCAGCCGGCCCATCAGCATATAGAAGCTGAGGATCCACTTGCCTGCGTCCGGTACATCTGCATAGCTGCTCACGGGGCCGACCATGCCGATTGCGGGCCCGATATTGCCCAGTGTGCCGATGGAGGCGCCAATGGAGGTCTCAAACCCCATGTCGAAAATACTCATCACGGCGGCTCCAATGAAGAACAATAGCACATAGAGCAGGAAAAAAGCAAGAAAATTGGTGATGATCGTTTGTGGGATGGACCTGCGGTCGATTCTTACCGGGATGACGGCCATGGGGTGCAGCAGGCGTTTGAGTTCCATGCGGGTGTTTTTGACCAAGACCAGGACGCGGATCATCTTCAGGCCTCCACTGGTGGAGCCAATGCAACCCCCGGTAAACATCAGCAGGAAGATCAGAAACCACAGGTAATTATTCCATGCCAGGTAATCGGCGGTGATGAACCCGGTGGTGGTGATGATGGATACCGTCTGGAAAAGGCTGTCCCTGAAGGCTTGCTCGATATTGGCCTGGGTGGTGATCACCACGCCGGTGGTAAGCAACAGGGCAAAAATGCCGATCACCATCAGGTAGAATCGCAGCTCTTCATTGTGGGTTACTTTGTTGAACTGGCCTTTGAGCAGGTAATAGTGAAGGGCGAAGCTGATGCCCGATACCACCATGAAAAAGATGACCACGTATTGCAGGAAGGGAGAAAACCCGGCCAGGCTGTCGTTCATCGTGGAGAACCCCCCGGTGGCGATGGTGCTGAACGCGTGGTTGATGCTGTGGAAAAAACTCATCCCGCCTGCCATCAGCAACAGGGTAAGGGTTGCGGTGAGTCCGACATAGATGCCCCAGAGGCGGGTCGCGGTTTGCTTGATGCGTGGGTGCAACCGGTGCGGGGTGGTCCCCGGCGATTCGGCTACGAAAAGCTGCATGCCGCCCACACCCAGGATGGGCAAGATGGCGAGGGTGAGGACGATGATTCCCATGCCTCCCAGCCAGTGGGTGGTGCTTCGCCAGAACAGGAGTCCCTTGTCCACGGCTTCGATGTCTTCGAGAATCGTAGCCCCCGTGGTGGTGAACCCCGACATGGTTTCAAAGAAGGCATCGGTATAGCTTGGGATGGCGCCGGCGATCCAGGTTGGTAAGGCGCCAAATAAAGAAATGCACACCCAGGCAAGGGTCACGATCAGGTAACCCTCTTTTTTCCGGATGTTGCGGTGGTCGTGTTTCAGTCCGGCGAGGTAAAAAAGCAAACCACTCGCAGCGGTGATGGCACTGCTGATCAGCAGGGCGTGCACGGCAGCATCTTCATTGTAGTATACCGACCAGGTGAGTGACACCAGCATGAATGCTGCGATCATGATCAGCAGAATCCCCAGGAACTTGACGATGACTTTGATATTGATCCCTTTACGAGCAACCATGCCGTTCGTTTATGCGTGCTGTGCAAAGATAGATTATTTTGGGGCTTTGCGCCGGCTATTTCAATACTTCAAACTGCTTCATCTTGCCTTTAAGTGCCTTGCAGATCGTGTCGAGCTGGGAGCTCTCGCGCAGGTTGAAGGTGATCGTTACCAGCACATACCCCACAGGTACGGTGGTGATGGAGCGTTCGTGGGAAATGTCGTTGATGCTGGCGCGTAGTTTTTCCAGGATGGTGATGATGGATTTGAGTTCGCCGGCCACATCCGGGATCAGCACCGCAATGCGTGCCCTGAGGCCTTCTTCCATCATGCCTTTTTCCAGGATTTGCTCCAGCAGGCCCATGTTGATGTTGCCGCCGCTGATTACGGGGACAACCTTTCTGCCGCGGACATCGTTTTTGCCGTTGAGCAGGGCCGCCATGGCCACCACACCCGCAGGCTCGGCCAGGATCTTGGCCCGCTGCAGCAGCAGGTAGGCTGCATGGGCGATCTCCGAATCGTTGACCACCCAAATGTCATCCACATATTTACGAATGGCCTCAAAAGTCAGTTTGCCGGGCTGCTTGACCGCAATTCCGTCGGCAATGGTCTGCATCCGGGTCAGTTTCTCCGGTTTTCCCTTATTCAGGGAGTTCAGTGCCGATTGTGCGCCCTCGGCTTCCACACCGATGATGCGGATGTTGGGATTCATTTCCTTGAGTGCAATGGCAATGCCGGCGATCATTCCACCACCACCAACGGGCACCAGCACATCCTGGACGGCGTCGTTTGCAAAGAAGATCTCCAGCCCGATCGTGCCCTGTCCCGCAATGATGTGGGGGTCGTCGAAGGCGTGGACAATGGTGGCCCCGGTTTTTTCCGCAAACTGTCTTGCTGCTGCCATGGCATCGTCGAATGCATCGCCTTCCAGTACGACATCGGCACCGTAGTTTTTTGTGGCAATGACCTTGAGCGGCGGCGTGAATACCGGCATGAACACGGTGGCTTTGGCGCCAAGCATCCTGGCAGCAAAGGCTACGCCCTGCGCGTGATTGCCGGCCGAAGCACACACTACCCCGTTCTGCAACGCATCACCCTGTTGCAATGCATGCAGTTTGTTGTAGGCGCCACGTACCTTGAACGACCCCGTCGACTGCAGGTTTTCCAGCTTCATGTAAACTTCTGCACCGGAAAACGCACTGAAGGACTTGCTGCGCTCGAGTGGGGTCTGCTTTACGACCCCCTTGAGGACGCGCTGTGCGTGAATGACATCAGAATATTCCGGAAGTTTTGCCATGCTGCAAA
>PUNP01000976.1 GCA_003551785.1 Candidatus Brocadiaceae bacterium
AACCTCGCCCCGCCGGGGCGAAAACAGAGGCCTTGCCCCGGAGGGGCAAAGTACGGTAGCCTCGGGTTTCAACCCGAGGTGATGATTCACACGTATTTTTGCGCCCTGAAAGGGCGCGGTAGATCGATGCGTATTGGCAATTATGCGCTTTTCGGCCACGCTTCTAGGCGAAAATTTCGCCATACACCCTGAAAGTCATTACAAAGATACCAGGTTCTTTCGATGCTCAACATCTTAGCAACTAGTCAACTTTAATTGCCGTTATTTGTTGCTGTCGTTACCCATAACTTAGAACCCTGAACTTAAATCACTACGCACCTCATCCGCCCGGGGTCTGCCCCGGCGCCCAGCCAACCGGCATGTTAATATGGAAACTGCGTGTATTAACCGGTTCAAGTTCGTCAAAAGAATGCGATTCAATATGACCATCATGGAAGACAGTGCTCTGCATTTGCAGCCTGTAATGATTGGCCATCAAACCGCTTGCACCAGTACTGCCCCAGGAGCCACCGTCAATCCTTCCGGCATCTTGAAAAGCAGGTTGTTCACTGGGCCCCTTGATATAACCGTCACGCCAGATCGGATACCGGTCAGAAGAAAGATGACGCCCGAGGTGCTGACGTCTGACAGTCATCGCATAATGGGGGCGGCCTGGACGATTCCATCCAAAGAAGGAACGGCTGTGGCTGCCGCGATCAGCATTGCCAAAAAGCATCAGGTAAGAAGTGTATAATCGGCCGCTGTGCGTGTTACCGGCCCGGTATGTTTCGGTTTCTCTGTGAACATTATACATATATTCTGGATCGGTAGCGGGGCAGGCGAACAGGTCACCCACACCTCCATAATAAGTATCCAGCCACTCCAAATCAGGGCTGCTGTAATTCCCCATTCTGATATCTGTACCGTAAGCAAATCTGATATAATGAAATCCGTGGTCATCATGATGATCGGCGTACAGCGAAGCACCCATGAATACCTGACGCAGGTTGGATGAGCAGCCTGCAAGTCTTGCACTTTCCCGGGCACGTTCCAGCGCCGGCATCAGCATCGCCGCCAATATGGCGATGATCGCGATGACTACAAGGAGTTCGATTAAAGTAAACCGCAACTTCTTTCTTTTAGACATTATAGAGCCTCCTTAAAAAAAGTTAACGTTAGAGCACACTGCTTGTATGCATATTGAAACGTTTTAATTCCAGTACATTCTACACTAAAAACGATGGGGTGTCAAGAAAAAGCGAGATTCCAGGGAAATACTCAGTGCTCCCCGTCAACTGAGGAGTTACGATTCCGGGTATGCTGCACCGCTAATTTTCAGTGAACCCATCTCCCTCCGGGAACGCAAATGTCTCGTCCATCTGACAGCAAGCGGGCGCGGACGGCGCGCGTTCCCGGCAGCGTCAAACGGCGGTTTCAGCGTTTATCCGCTATTTCTTCAGTAAACTCTTCAGGCAACAGCAGGTCACCCGGGCAGTAGGCAAGGAACCCGGGGATATTCAGGAATCGCAGAGCGGGCCATCTGATATGCACCCTCAGCATCCAAACGCTTCCGTCGCTTCCTTCAGGCACCGGTATCTCCGTGAAACCCTGTTCTACCCGGATATGCTCAGGGTCGATGGGGTCTGCCTCGATTCCGGGATGCCACCAGTGACGACCGGGGGTGAGCGTACCGGCGAGTACTATCTTTTCCCGTCCTTCGGGAACATAGAAATAATGACGATTCAGCCACGTTCTGGACATTGGCTCTTCAGGAGATGCGCGCATACTCAGTTTCGCTCCGCGCGGCTCATAATCCCAGAAATATCCCTGGCCGGTATTGGATACCACAAGCCTGTAAATTCCTCCTTCCGGAGCTTCCAAATCCACCATCTCCGTGCCTCCCTGATTATGCCAGTCCTCCTTCGATGGATTTTTCGGCGGCACTTCCCCCTCTCTGACGATTTCGCCGTCTGAATCGAATAATTCCCAGCGCAGAGGACCGCGGTTATCATAGACATGCCCGGCCGAGAACCAGAACCGGGGCAATTGTCCGTCCTCAGTCCAAAGATAAAGGTAAAGCCTGCCCCGATTGCCGCTCCACGGTCTGTAAGGCCCCTCTCGTTCTTCCTCGGAAACAGGCTGCAGTCCGGCAGGCGCCAGGCGCGAAACATCGTAATCGGATGGGGTGAAATCTATATCCAGCGGTTTATGGGCCGCCATACCATTATCCAGTATTATTTCAATCTCTTCAGAACTGAACGGTTCATCCTCCCTTTCGCGGTGGATATCAGCAGGACTGAACCTGCCGCCACCTTCGGGCCAGGAAATATCATCGTCACGGTTTACAAAGAAACGGTTAAGATGGGCAAACATGTTCACGCTCGGCGCCATAACCCGGTTCCTTATACGCCAGGTAAACGACACCAGGTCATCGAATGTCTGCTGTCGATCCTCGCCCCGGGTGCTGTCCATAACACGGTAGAGATCCACAAAACGGGTGTAAAGGATTAAATCATCGATACGTGCAATAATATCGTCCCGATCTTCTGCCAGGCCGCGGGCTTCGGCAAGCGAACGGTACATCCTGTGCATCATATCATCATTCAGCGGCTGAGATCTGTCCGGCACATACGGGTCGCGCGCATCCCTGTCGATCATCTCATAAAAAACGCGCATCGGCTCGGAAGCCGGGCCGAAGCTCTTATCAAGAAAATCGTCGACCAGG
>PUNP01000177.1 GCA_003551785.1 Candidatus Brocadiaceae bacterium
TATTTCATATTCATTTATTGGCTCTCCGTCATCTTTGCGGATAAAAGCTGATTGACAAAAACTCCGATCTCCTTAAAATCGGGTTGAGAACCCACTCTAACCCAAAAGAGGAGATTGAGGTATGTATGTATATGGTATCAGAAAGTTGTTTGAGTTCAAAAAGTACGTCCTGAAGTACATCAGATTCAGTAAAGAGATGGCCGTTGTCAGGATGAGAGCTGATCGGCGCTATAACCTCACTTGTCCCAATTGCGGAGCTAAGATGTCGGAGAACCGAACCAGCTGGCAGGACGCTCGTGATCTTCCCCTTGGGCAGGCCGGAGAAGCCATGCTTGTCTACGAAGCAAAACAGGGCAAGTGCCGCAAATGCAACAGCTTTTCAACCGTGCATCCGGAGGGTATAAACCCGCATGCAAAAGCCACCTGGCGCTTAATGGTTTTTTGTTCCTTGCTTTGCCGTTTCATGTCCCCAATCAAAGTTAAAGAGATATTGCCAGTATCACCTTCCACCGCACTCCGGTGGGATAAAAAGGTATTGGAAGAAGAATTAGGACAGCCGAATTTCGATGGCATACGGATATTAATGGTTGATGAAAAAGCTATCTGGAAACATCATGGATATGTTACTGTTGTTTTAAACGGCGAAACTGGTGAACTGCTGCATATGGCAAAAGGCAAGAAGAAAAAGGCGTTTCAGGCATTTTTCAATAAACTTACAACCGAGCAGAAAAGCTCTATCGAGGCTGTTGCTATGGATCGTGGAGGCAATTACCGAGCGGTGGTCGAAAAAGAAATTCCCGAGGCTGAAATTGTTTACGACAAATTCCATATCATCAAAAACTATCTCAGTGAAGTTATTGACGTTGTGCGACGCAGAGCATATCGCAGAGAAGTTGGTAAAATTAGAGATATGATTAAGGGACAACGTTACACCCTTTTTAAGAACCCCGAGAACCTCACTGAAAACGAGAAGACGAACCTCAAAGAACTCCTTGATGCCTATGAAGAAATAAGTTGTGTGCATGCTCTAAAAGAAGAGCTTCGTGCACTTTGGAGATATAGATACAGTGCTTGGGGAAAGAAGCATTTTAAAAGATGGTTAAGATGGGCCCGTGAGGCCTCTGAAGAAAAAGGGGTTCCCGCGATAGGAAGGTTTGCAGACTCCCTGGAGAACAGCAAAAACGAGATTCTGAATTTCTTTAAATACCGCATTACTTTGGGACGTCTGGAAGGCTTTAACAACCTAATAAGCAGGGTCGTTCATAGGGCCTGTGGATACCGCGATATGGATTACCTATTTCTAAAAATGAGACAACAATCACTCGGGATTTGTCCGCAAAGATGACGAAGAGCCATTTTCAAAACTTTGCGTAATTATTGAAAATGCTAAATTCAGCTAATTTGTTCACTTTTTTTGGGCGAAGCGAACCAGATTGCTGCCAATAGTTTGCAATAATACTCCAATACAAAGAAAAGGAAAACGTATAATACCGACATCACGAACACCTTTCCAAACTTTTTTAACAAATCCGTCTTTTGTTTCACGGATTCCCCGACAACTCTTAAACAAACCCTTTACTCTGATATTTTCAGGAAAAGGAGAGAAGCAGTTCAAGAGTTGGCAGATCTCCTCACCCGTTTTTTCCTTTTCTGCCAGTGCACATTTTTCCTCAATCCCTTTAATAGCTACTATTTCTTGAACGGATGAGGGGAAAAGATTATCATCTATCAATGCTTTACCGCCTGTTCTTCTGCTGTCTTCAGCCCCGGCTAGCGCTACACGGAAATCCTGGTCTGTTTCGGCAAGTCTTTTCCATGCCGCAATGCTCGGCTCGATCCTTTTGGATGGGTGTTTTAATACGTGCGTATATGTCTTGCGGTAAATATCTCTATAAGACTGTTCGAAATCATGCAGGCCGACGATCAAACCACGGAATTCGCAGGCCATGTAGCCTTTTACAGCCATACGAGCTCGGACAAGGCTTTCGGGGCGTTCGTAATTATCTATATCGGGACCGGCAGAACTCAATCCTTTTCCTAGCAATTTTGTCTGATACATGTGGACACCCGCGTCCCGAACCTGTCCCAGCAGTTTATCGGCGACGAAAAAGTTGGCGAAGAATATTTTGTGCGGCTGGTCTTCGACGCAGTTGATCATATCGCGCAGGGCATCGGCACGCAGCAGCACGTCGGCGTCCAGCGCGAGCGTCCAGCGCCGGCCACGTTCCATGCCGATACGGAAGGTCTTACGGACCGCTTCCCCGAACGGCCGTTCGCAGATAACAACGACGTTTTCGGCACTGACTTGTTTGACGGCCAGCGCCCGGCAGGCCGCCTCGGTCCGTTCGCCGACCGAGCGGATGACGACGGTGAGGTCAGAAAACGGCTCGACTGCATATAAACTGTTTTCACTTTCAGTGGAAAGCATGTTTACTATGATTTATTGGAATTATTGACCGGGGAACAAATCAATACAATACGACGACATGTCTTTTTATGTACATGAAAAAAAAACTTTTTGTAAGAGCAATAAAGGTAGCGTAATGTTCGTCTGTGATTTAAGATAAAAAATCGATTATGCATCAGCCATTCAATAAAGCTAATGAACCGAGAACCGTATCGATTAATATAATGAACAGTTTCCACATTAAAATGCTCAGCTAATAACTCTTTTAGCTCGTTCGCATCAAAATGCTGA
>PUNP01000618.1 GCA_003551785.1 Candidatus Brocadiaceae bacterium
ACGCTCAATAACCGGCAGTCCACAGACTACGCCATCCTGCTTTGAATAAACAGAAGCTTCCGCCTCCCAGTCTTTTGGTACCAACGCATTAGTCGTGATATCATCAGAAAAAGCGTCTTCATTAAAAGCTTGGGAAATAAGCGGGTCAATATCTGAATAAATTTTCGTTTGCAAATTATATATCCTCCGAGGAATACTCGATACAGCGCAAGTCCTCATGAACCTCTCTACCTCATCATCCCCCTTGTGCCGTTGGTGCTTCTGAGTGATTTGTGAGGCCCCAGGGAGTTGGGCGAAAAGGTGCAACATAAGTGTATAGTAAGGTAAGGGTGGCAGTCATTCGTATAGCACGCATCCCTGCGTGCGCTCTGTACAGGCAAGATGCCTGTCATACATTCCGCCTGCACCTTTCCGGCCACGCTTCTAGCACAATCCCAAACATTTCATAAACCAAGGCAAAATTACTCCATTAGCTGAATCAAAGCCTCGTCCTCGTTATCCGCGATGTCGAAAAGCTGGTCGAACCGCATAATTTCAAAAATTTCGTAAATATCAGGAGAAATATTACACAGATAAAGCTGCCCGTCGGCGCCTGCGAGCAATTTATACAACTGCACCAATTTCCCCAATACGGCACTGCTCATATAATCGACACCCTGGAAGTTGAGCACAATTTTTTTCCAGCCATGCTTTTTATAAAGTCCCATAAGCCCATCCCCTATTTCCTGAACATTGGATTGGTCAAGTATCCTGGAAGTCAGGAAATTTACGATAATGACACCTCTTTGATTACTCACGCGCAGGAAACTTCCGATATCGAAAGATTTGTCATCTTCACCGGGATCGTGATCATCATGATTGTCACTATGAACTAAATCACGTTTAATAGTGATCGATTCCCCGCATTTGGGACATCTTTCTTTTTTCCCAAAATATTCACGCTTCACCACATTTAGCCGGGTATGGCAGTTAGGGCATTTAATGACTACCGATTGTTTTCTCACCTTTTATATCCTTTGCTTAGAATAGTTAACACCTTTCCATTCAACTTCCTGCATAACGATAGCAGAAATTATACAACAAATCACCATTGAATTAAAGGTAAAAGCTTTTGACGCGTTGCCGGAGGCACGTTATCTTTCGGTGTAAGAACTGCTGTTTCAAGTGCTCTCGCACAAACACAATCACGCTCATGGTCTAAAAGCGGTATCGTTTTTTTGATAACCTCCTTTGCCATAGCGGTATTGGCATTCAGGTTATCCATTATCATATCAACCGTCACCTCACCTTCCTCTTCATGCCAGCAGTCATAATCGGTTACACAGGCCATAGTTGCATAGCAAATTTCAGCCTCCCGGGCAAGTCTGGCTTCCTGATAATTAGTCATACCTATAACATCGACTCCCCATGAGCGATAAAGTCGGGACTCTGCTTTCGTAGAAAATGCCGGGCCTTCGATACAAACATAAGTACCCTCTCGATGCGTAACTGCCCCGGAGTCTTCGGTCACATCGGCAATGGCCCTGCTCAAGTCGGGGCATACGGGATCGGAGAAGCTAATATGGGCCACAATACCTTCACCATAGAAAGTATCTTCTCTTTTATGGGTTCTATCAATAAATTGATCCGGGATAACGATATCGCGCGGGTGGATATGCTCCTTCATACTTCCCACCGCTGATACGGATATTATTTTCTCAACACCCATTTTTTTCAAAGCAAAAATATTGGCACGGAAAGGTATTTCGCCTGGCAACAGGTGGTGTCCGGCCCCATGCCGCGGCAGGAAAACCACCTTTCGTCCTTCTATAGTGCCGACAATTAAATCATCAGAAGGAATCCCAAAAGGCGTTTCCACCTTCAAAGTCTGCTCAACATCCAGGCAATCCATATCGTACAATCCGCTTCCACCTATAACACCGATTTTAGCTGCACTCATTCTCAATCCCCAATAAATTTTATTTCTTTTTCCACTATAATAACAGAAGGAGAAAAATTTGACAATGAAATTAGACGTCTGACGCAAAGCTGAAAAAAAGCTTGACAGACTGATGTTTGTTTGTTACAATAAAGAAATAATCCTATTTTTGAAATAGGTTATAAGGAAAGTTACTTTTGTTCAGGAGGCTTTTAACATGTTCAGGCGATTGGCAGTGATGATTTGTGTAATGGCGTTGTTTGTGGCAGGAACTCCGGCTTTTTCCCGAACTGTCAGTATTACCGGAGCGGAAGAAGTTACGCTTATCGAGGTCGGTGACACCGCCCCGGATTTCAACCTTTTCGGCGTTGACCTTCGGTATCATTCTTTGGCAAATTACCAGGAAGCGGATTCGGTTGTGGTTATTTTTCATTGCAACCACTGCCCCATCTCCAGAAGAAATGTCGATAAAATTGTTGAGTTGGGCAACGAATATCAGCCGAAAAATGTCCAATTCCTCATCATCAACCCTAACCCTGTTGACAAGGTGGCGGCCGATGGTTTTGAGCAGATGATAGAACGGGCGGAAGAGAAGGATTTCCCGTTCCCCTACCTTTATGATGAAACTCAGCAGACGGCTTTTGCTTACGGTGCACGTCGCACTGACCATGTCTTCATTTTAGGTGAAATTCAGGAAGACGGTTCCCGAAAAGTTAAGTTTATCGGACCTGTGGATAATCGTGGTAATGAGCCGGTATATGTCGCAGACGTGTTA
>PUNP01000464.1 GCA_003551785.1 Candidatus Brocadiaceae bacterium
CTGTTCCGTCTGCTCCACAGTTTTCTTAACATTATCCAGCTGTTTATTCAAGTCCTTAATTTCCTGAGCGGATAATTTCTTATCCTCCTTCAGTTTTTTCCCGATCTGTTTCTCCTGCTGCTTCAGCTCTTTAAACTTCTTCTGCAGTGCGGCTGTCTTCTTCCCCTGCATTATCTCTTTCTCAGGAGTCTCCACCTGCGTTCTACCCGGGGCCGTGACTTTAGCGGCCCGCTCCATCAGTTTCTCCCCTTTCTCGGCCAGGTCCTCCTGGTGCCCTTCCGTCTTGATAAACTCCCTGTATTCATACGGATCCACCACGCCCCGGCTTTCCAGATACTGCATCATAAGTACTTTAGCCATACCGGGCTTACGATAGGCCGTGGGGTGCATCATAAGGGCTTCATTATATGCTTCAGCCAGCTCCTCCATAGGATAGCGGGACAGATGTTTGTCGTATAGGGAAAGGTTCAGAAAATTCTCTTTAGTCTGCAGTTCCCTCATGACCCGGTAGAATTCCGGACCTCCCGCCTTTATCATCTCCATCTCGGGATCCTGAGGGGACTTTGTGTAACTGGCCAGCATTTTTTCGGCCATTCCCCCACCCGTGGGCAGCTGCTTAACAGCCCCCGAGATAGGGGATCTGACGGTAGGCTGGTACCGGGACAGTTTTCTACCCAGCCCGTAAGCCAGGGTCTCCCCTATACCCGCCTCTTTCTCTTTATCTTCAGTACTGTCCGTCATCCGGTAGAACAGAGAGTTCCCCGTATTATGCTCGGGGACGACATATCCGTTATCCCTCCATTCACCCACTATACGGGACAGTTCCCCTCCGGCCGTCTTTTCAAAAGTCTCCACCCGGCTTATAAGGCCGCCCAGTTTATTAATGCCCGTAAAAAAATCATCAACAGCTGTATAGAAACGGTTAGACGGCAGGACCGCGGTGGCCGCTGTCTTCTCAGTCGGGGCCTCCATATCCTTGTCGGCCTTGGCGATTATCGTATTCATCATAGTGGTCCCGTACCGCCCGTAGGCGTTGACAGTCATACGGGCCGACTTTTCAGCTTCTTTACGGGGCATCCTGGAAAAACGGTCCGAGGCTTCATTAAGGGCGTCATTAACCTTTAGCTTAGCCTGCTCCAGCTCGCTACGCAGTTTTGAAGAAGCTTCCTTGTACCGGGTATGCCAGTCAATACACTTATCGGCCATCCAGCCGTCCGACAGCTTCATCAGGCCCTTGATATATTTATCCTCATCAGCTGTTTCGGGGTCTTTCCGGTCCGAAGCGGCCTTATCCATCCCCCTGTCCTCGGAAGGCAGCTCAGGTCCGTTATCTTCAGCTTTAGGCATAATCTTCTCCACCGTATGTCTAACAGCGGCGGACACATCGGCCACCGGGAAATTACGGGCATTCTCATCCGAAGAGGCCCGCTTAAGGACGGCGGCGGCCCGGGCTTTATTATAAAAGGTTCCCAGGGTGGATGTCAGCCCGGGACCCAGGTCTTTATCCTCGGCCGTCTTGATCAGTGCGTCCGTCGGGGACATTCCTTTAGAGGTTAGTGACGCCATGTCGTCCAGGGCATCCGTAAGTATTTGTTCCTGATCTGTAGCCATCTCGTTCTCCTTAAAATATCAGCTGATCAGCTTCTGATCGCACTTATTAATCCCGGACCTCTTCTCTTCGGCTTCCAGCTGTTCCGGTTCAGTATCATTTCTTCCCTGGATGACACCGGCCACCCGCAGGGACATAAGTTCATCCAGATATCTGTCAAACAGGCTCTCCCCGCCCGATTCGTTCTGCCGCGACCATAGGTGTCTTGTACTGTCCAGGGTCATCGCCGCTGATTCGGACCATCCCGTCTTCAGCTCCTCCACGGCGTTCATAGCCCTGAACATATTCTCCTGACGCACCGCATCGGCCATCCATTTCTGCTGACGGTCGGTCATCGCCCCCGTCTCGGGCCCTTTACAGACCGCCGACATAAATTCTTCGGCCCCCCAGGTGTAGGAGAACAGCTTCCAGACGTAATCACTGGTACCCATAACTCCGGCCCGATTGCCGGCGGAGGCCAGTACATTGACCGATACCGCCATAGGGGAATCCCGATAATCGTCTATATCGAAAAAAAGTTTCCTGTAGGCCTGTACGGCCTTCTCGGCCTTGCGGTCCCCTATAAGGTCCGCCAGCTGTCTGTCAGTATCCGAAGACATCAGCAGGGCCTCCATCATCCATTTCCAGCCCCCGGGACGACTGTCTGAAAATACCTCCAGGGCCGCCCGGCATCCGGGGTACTTACGGTCCAGTTCAGGGTTCTTAAAATTCTTCCGGTAGTCCCGGTCGAACCGCCAGCCCCGGCCGATCCACTGATCCTCCCCTTTAGCAGGACCTTCAGTACCCAGTGACACTATACGGGACCACCTCCACATAGGCGGTCTCATCCATTCCGGCAGTCCCGCCGGGCCTTTTATATCCGGAAGTGTCTCTTTACTGGGCTGGTTTTTCTTTTTACGGGGCATAACGGGTACTGTATATCCAGCTGAACACTATCTAACCCACATCACCTACATCACCGTAATCTTCATCAGTGATGTCATAACTCGGACCCGCCTCGGATTCCGTCATTTTCTCACGGACGAACAGGACCAGATCACCCAGGGACTCAAAAGTCTCATTAGCCGAGTTTTCAAAGATC
>PUNP01000631.1 GCA_003551785.1 Candidatus Brocadiaceae bacterium
ACGCATTTTCAGAGACTCCGCTCTGAAAATGGGGCGCCTGACGGCGCAGTACGGATAAATATCCAATATCCAATGATCAATGATCAAGTAAAAACGGCCCCTTATTCGTGTTTTTCTGACGATTCAGGTTTGAAAAAATAATCGAGCGGTCGTTTCCTTTTTCTTTCTTTTCCTTGGACATTGGACATTGGATATTGGGTGTTGGATATTGGATATTTGTCTTTTTCATTTTTTTGTACATCATCAATTTGTTAACGATGTGCGGAATCTAAGCGCCTCTTTTTTATGCCATGCCGCTCAACATTCTGTCGATGGCCTCTCCGGCCGGCACCATGGGGTAGACATTTTCTTCGGGATCGATGCGGAAGTCGATGAGCACCGGTCGGTCGTCAACTTCCATTGCCGAGTCGAGAGCTTCGCGGACCTGGTCTTTTTTATCTACTTTGATGCCGACACAGTTGTATGCTTCGGCCAATTTGCAGAAATCGGGGTTTCCGTTTTCAAGCAGGGTATGCGAGTAGCGTTTTCCGAAGAAGAGTTCCTGCCACTGTCTGACCATCCCCAGGTATCCGTTATTAAGCAGAGCGATTTTAACGGGAAGCTTTTCGATGACGGCGGTGCTGAGTTCCTGAATATTCATTTGCAGCGAGCCGTCGCCAGCGATAACGAACACATCTTTGTCCGGGCAGCCCACTTGGGCTCCTATAGCGGCCGGCAGTCCATACCCCATCGTTCCGAGCCCACCGGAGCTGAGGAAGGTTCTTGGTTCGGTATATGTATAGAATTGAGCCGCCCACATCTGGCACTGCCCGACGTCCGTAGCGATGATAGCTTTTCCGTCGGTTACTTCATGTATTTGCTCCATAATGTATTGCGGTTTTACGTGATCGCTGTTTTTGTCATAAGTCAGTGGGAACCGTTCTTTCCAATCAGCGATTTTATCCATCCACTCTTTACGCTCTTTAAACACGGCCAGCTTAGTCATTTCGCGCAGGACTTCTTTAGCGTCTCCGACAACGGGGATGTCAACTGCGACGCTTTTTCCTATCGAAGTCGGTGCGATATCGACGTGGACGATTTTAGCTTTATTGGCAAAAGCGTCAAGCTTGCCGGTGACTCTGTCGTCGAATCGTGCGCCGACGGCGATGAGGAGGTCGCATTCCTGGACGGCATAATTGGCGTACATGGCACCGTGCATCCCCAGCATGCGCAGCGAGAGGGGGTCATCCTCGGGGAAGGCGCCGAGTCCCATCAACGTGGTGGTGACGGGTATATTGGCTTCGCGCGCGAACCTGGTCAGTTCCGCGGATGCACCGCTGGTGATAGTTCCGCCGCCGGAGTAAAGGACGGGTTTTTCCGCCTCATTAATCGCCTCGATAGCCTTTTTCACCTGGAGTGAATGGACGGTTTTGCGGGAAGGCTGGTAGCCCGGCAGCTGCATATTCTTGTCGATTTCACCATTGACAGTTGATGTTGAGACATCGACGGGCAGGTCAATGAGGACCGGTCCCGGACTGCCGGTGGATGAGATAAAGCATGCTTCTCTGATGAGCCTGGCGAGTTCTTTCGCATCTCTGGCCAGGTAGTTATGTTTAGTGACAGGGCGTGAAATACCGGTCATATCAGCTTCCTGAAACGCATCGTTTCCGATAAGGTGGGTTTTAACCTGACCGGTGATCGCCAGCATCGGTACGCTGTCCATATAGGCCGTAGCCAGAGCGGTCACGAGGTTGGTTGCACCGGGGCCGCTTGTGGAGAGGCATACCCCGATTTTACCGGTTGCTCTGGAATAGCCGTCGGCCATATGTCCCGAGCCCTGTTCATGCCGAACGGAGACAGTTCTCAGGCCGCAATCTTCGTTGTAAAGAACGTCAAAGACAGGGATGACTGAGCCACCCTGCAAGCCGAAAATAACCTCAACTCCCTCATCTTTAAGGGTTTCAACCAATATTTCTGCACCTTTTTTCGCCATTGTAGAACCTGATAGAATTTTTGAGTATTAGAATACAAATATCCAAGCGTCATATCTTATAAAATACCGTCACCGAATCCGCCCCTGGAATCGCTCTGCTCTTGTTGATTTTCATCGCTACCATCATTGTCACCGTCATGAATGTCATTATCTGATTCAGGTTGATCCTGATGTGTTTGATCTTGAGTCTCATTAGTCTCATTCTCATCTTCATCGCTATCTTCATCATCAAAATCATCGTAATCATATTCATCATCGTAATCGTGGTCATCCTGCTTGTTATCGTCATTGCGGGAATTATTTTCTATACTTTCATCACACTCATCACACTCATCATTATACGCATCGAGAACCGCCTGCATAATTTTATCTCGGCAATCGGTGACGATAGGGTGAGCCACATCGACGTGGAATTTTCTCCTTTTGGCTCTTTTATCATCTAATTCCGTTCCGCAGTTATTGCAATACTTAGCTCTTAGATGATTTTTTTGCGAGCATTTAGGGCAATTGTCGGTGAGTTTTCGACTGGGCATGGCCACGAAAAGGCCTTTACGGCCTTCTATAACCCTCAGGTCATGCACAACGAACTCATCATCGATAGTAATGCTGCAGAATGCACGCAGTCTATCCGAACGTTCACTAAGTCTTTTTACTCTTACTTCAGTGATCTTCACAATTCTATCTCCTCAATACTGTTTGGAAATAAATAAGAAATATG
>PUNP01000827.1 GCA_003551785.1 Candidatus Brocadiaceae bacterium
CAAGGAAACGGGTGAGCAGTATTTTTCGCCGGAGACCGTCGAGCATATTCATTCGTTGGTCAAGAGTAAAAAACGGCCGGAAAAAGTGATCGAAACGCCCGTCTATGAGTACGCTTGATTCCCCTTTTTTATTCCAAATTGCACTTTGCTGCATTTTAGCTGGCATGCTAAACGAGACGGTCGGGATCAACTCAGCAAGTATGTCAGGAACAACGTACAGAGTCCCAGATAAATAGCCACTCCGCTAATATCAGTAATCGTCGTCAGAAAAGGCCCTGTCATCATCGCAGGGTCTTTCCCGATTGCTTTGATAAAAAACGGAAGGCACCCCCCCACAATGCCGGCGATCAGAACGTTAATGCCCAGAGCAATACCAGCCAGAGCTCCCAGCCATAAATGACCGCGCCATGCCAACGCTATAAAAAAGAAAACCAGCCCGAGCGATATACCATTGACACACCCTATTATCAGCTCTTTTCGCGCATTACGGGCGAAGTCGCGCAATTTTGACTCACCAAGCGCCTGGCTGCGAATAGTGACCGAAAGGGCCTGTATGCCGACATTGCCGCCCATATCTGTAATCATTGGCAGAAAAGCCGCCAGGATAGCCACCTGTGCGATCGTAGCCTCGAATCCTGTAATGACCATGACTGCTCCAAGATTGAGAAAAACGTTCATTGCCATCCAGGGAAGGCGTCTTTTTACCGCTCCCAGGGGCGGAGTGAAAAAAGATTCGTCAGACGGGCCGCCGACCGAGACAAAACTCTCCGCTATCTTTTCCGACATAATATCCATAGCGTCTTCGAACGTGATCACCCCCACCAGGCAGTCGTCCTCATTAACCACCGGCATAGCCGCAAAGCGCCTGTCCCTGAGCAGCCCCGCGGCATCCTCCGCAGGATCGTCTGTACGAACAGTAACGACATTGCGATTCATAACCCTTGCTATCTGCTCCGATGGGTCCAGCTGCATCAGGTCCTTCAGACTGACAACTCCCAGCAAAACGCCTTTTTCGCTCTGAACATACACATAGGCAGTCCTTTCGGTCTCGACGCTGCCAGCTAAAAGAGCATCAACAGTTTCTTTAACGGTGCGTTCTTTATCAATTGCCAAAAATCTTGACGTCATTACACTGCCGGACGTGCCGGCTTCATATAGTGAAAGAGCGAGCAGTTCGTCGCGCTTTTCGGCACCCAACTGCGACAGCAATGCTTCCCTGGCCTCTTGCGGGAAGTGCTGTAATATGTCAACAGCCTGGTCAATCGGGGCTGCGGAAAACATGGCCACCAGTTTTTCGCCATGTGCATCAAATATCTCCCGGGCAGTTTCGTAAGGCAGGTGGCCCAGCACCCTTCCCGCCCGCCCGGCTTCCATCTCCATCAAGACCGCAGATATGAACTCCGCAGGCGCACTTCTTAACTCCCTGGCGATTCGAGGAGAAGAAAGTTTTCCGGAAAGACGCACTGCATCCTCAATGTCATTAGCTTCCACAGCTCCGGCCAATGCGTCAGCCATTAAATTTATCGATCCAGGATCCAAAAGCATTGGCAGCTCCCGTATATTTCTTAAAGCAAAGATAATCTCTGTTATGAACCGCCTTCCAGACAAAACGCTATTATTTCGTCGATTTGAGCCATCGCGACACATATCGCCGTATCAGCCGCACCGTAATAGACCTTCAGCTCCCCATCTTCCTCAAGCACGGCACCTCCAGCAAACACAACATTGCCGACATCTCCTATGCGCTCGTAGTCCATGCGCGGTGATTGAAGGGGCACAAGGCTGCGTCCCCTAACGATAGAAGGGTTTTCCAGGTCAAGCATCGCGGCCCCTGTTCTGTAAATCGGACCAGCACTTGTCATCTTAACGCCATGATATATCTCCAACCACCCTTCTTCCGTTAAAATAGGTGGGACAGAAGCTCCGATACGGTAGGAATCCCAGCACCCCGGCCGGGGTTCCATAACCAGTTCACTATGCCCCCAGTTCAGAAGGTCCGGCGAATAACTTATCCATATACTGCCAATGCCGTTGCCGATCGGACGATCGAGACGGGCATAAAGCCCTTTGATTTTTTTGGGAAACAACACCCCGTCTTTGTTGCCGGGGCCTGATATGACCCCGATGCGTTCATAATGCTGCATATCAAGAATCTGAGCTATTGCAATACAATGGCCATAATCGCCGACAACCGTATAAAGCACATAATATTTTCCATCGATCAAAGTGATGCGAGGGTCCTCAATGCCATGGGTTTCCCACTTACGCCATGGCTCAGCAGGTGCGGGAAGCATGACAGGATCCGGATCGACTGTAAAATTCAAACCATCTTCGCTTCTCGCAAGAGCAAAAAAAGAATACCCTTGCCGCCCCTCGACTCTCAGCAGCAGATAATACTTATCCTTTATCTTTATCGGAGACCCATTGAACACCGTATTGCACCCGAATGGCACATCATCAAGCTCGATGATGGGATTTCCGTCGTAACGCACAAGCAGGTCAGTTTGATATCTTTTATGCATCAGAACCCCTCCCGGCTGCCGTTAAGACAAACATCAACGATTGCGTCGATCCTACCCGAAGCGCGACAAATACAGTTGTCGCTCGCACCATAATAAACATGCATGATATCGTCCTCTACGATCGCCCCACAGGAAAACACAACATTTGGCACATCCCCCAAACGCTCA
>PUNP01000544.1 GCA_003551785.1 Candidatus Brocadiaceae bacterium
GGTTCACCTCAGGGGAATGTTTCGTCTGCATACCCTGCATCTTGACTTTCTGAGCATTACCGATGACGGACTGGCGCAATTCAGAGGTTATCTGCCGAATCTGAGGCAGCTCTCCGTGCTTGGGACAGGTGTAACTGAAGATAGCATCGCACGCATGAGTGGAAAAGGGCAGTCAAGGTCTCAGCTTAATGTCCGACGTTGAGGGGTTGGGATGCGTCGATTTCCGGGGACAGTATATAGTTTTTTGTGTATGGTTTAGGCGCTTAATGTTGCAACATCTACAACAAATTGTCGATGTTTGAAAAAGTCGACAAAATACGCCTTGATCCGCAAATTCAAAGCACCTAATTCAAATAAATTTGTTGTTGTCGGTACGTTGACAGCGGAAAACGATGCGGATTATCTGTACGTGACGCCGAAAACCACAGGCGATCAGGCCATGACGAAAACGCAGTTCTACGTGCTGGATGAGAAGCCCGGTAGAAGGTTTGATCCTGAAACGGTCCCTTACAGGAGTGAGCATATCTGGTTGTATGCGTTTGGCTAAAAACATTTTATAATATCAGAAATCGCTTCCGGGGGGCATCACAGCTCCTTACGGTAAGAATATAAGATTGCAATGTGCGAGGGTGTTGGGGGCGGTTATCAGAGATTCAGCACCCAGAGATTTGAGCACTTTGGGTAGTGAGAAAAGGCGCTGCTGTTGTAGCTAAAACTGGATCGGCACCCGGAAATAGAGTATTCCAATATGGGGATTTTAGCGAGCCTTAGATTATACGAAGGAGTTGTATTATGTTGAACCGAAAAACTGCTAAAATTGTCGGAGCAGTTCTGCTGGTTTATGTTTCAGGGATGGTTGTTTTGTACTTTACGGGAACCCGCCCAGGAGAAGGATTAAGGAATTATCACAAAATGTTAGACGTTGGCGCTTCGGCAGGTCCCGAACAGGAAACCTTAAAGCTGGCTTTTGGTTTCTCGCAGAAGGCCGATGATATTGTGTTCGAGATGGAATATTAAGAGAGTTGCTATTATGATGAGCAGAAAACGAACAATGAGATACAGCACGCAGTGGATCAGCGTTTTACTGGCTGTCGTGTCTGTTGTGATAATTGATCCGAGCCGGGTGGGTGCTGCTTTGCCCGGAGGTATAGAAGATAACGAAATCGTTTTCGTTTACGTTCACGGTTTCGGAGAAGTCAGAGCCGATCCGCCTTTTGAGGTGAAGATGCGTGAATTTCTGGAAGACGTATCGGTTCCGGCAGCGGTCTTTAACTATCGCTGGGACAGTGAAAGGATAGATTTGACAAAGGTGGTTCATCAGTGGAGCCAGGCCAAAAAGAAGGCCGACCGGCAAGCACGTAGGTTCAGTGAGGACGTTATCCTCCCGCTGGAGGCGGCCGGTATCCCGTATTTTATCGTTGGCTACAGCCTGGGCACACGGGTAGTTGCCGAATCTTTCACTCATATAGAGTCTCCGCTTGAGCATCTGGGGGGCGTTTACTTCCTGGGCGCCGCGTTGCCCCATACCTACCAACCGGATACGGGCGCTCTGCCCGAGGGCATGAAAGTGATGAGTTATTATTCTCCGCTGTTCGACCAGGTGCTGAACATCAGTTTTTACAATGCTGAAGGAGTCGAGGCCGGGGGAAAAATCGGGTTTGATGATCAGGAAAGTTTTCGCCAGTATCGCACCGCCTGCACGCATATCCACAAGGGCGGTCCGGTGCAGCGTGACTTTTCCAATCTGGCGCCGGCGATAGGGTATATTGCGTTTTTCAAATCTTCCATCTACCTGGAGGGAAGATCGCCCTATTTCAACCTGGGAATGCCGGTGGCTTCCGGAGAGCTGAATTGGAACGACATCGTTTCTTTCGAAACGGTAACCCCGCCGATTTTGATTCAGCAGAACGTCAATACCGGTCATTACCGCGCCGTAGCGTTGCGGGAAGGCGGGCGACGTGTTCGCAGGGCGTGGGGAACGAACCTTCACACCATTTTACGCGAGCTGCATTTATTTTCACCATAAGCAGAAAATTCGGCACATATTACGGTAAAAGCGCATAAAAAAAAAGAAAGGGTTAAAAGTTTGCCAGTAGGGAGGTCAGAATGATGAGCACAACCAAGGAAGAGATTAAGGGCCTGCTGGATAAATTGCTGGATGACTGCTCTGTGGAAGATGTGCAATATCATCTTTATGTAGTCAGATGGGAAAACGATCTGGCCCCCTTCCATGAGGCGCTCGCCGAACGCGGCTACGGACTTGACAACATCGGACGCCGTCTTGCGGTTTTTGCCAATTTCGGGCGAACCGAAAGACGGTCGCCCGAACGGTTCGGATTCATCATACAGACCGGTATCGCAGAAGAACGTTGAGAAATCCGGAAGATCAATTCACTTCAACTTTAATTCGATGGTGTGTGAATGAAAAACATTACACTTCATTACACTTCATTATGGATGGAACAACTAACCACCGGCTATGGAGGTAGCATTATGTTGAGGAAACCGGGGATGTTGTCTTTTGGATTGTTGGCTGTGTTTTGCTTTTTCAGCGTCTCCTGCGCGGGTGACAATTCAAATACTGACAACGGAATCGTTAGGGTGATAGCATGGGGGCAGGATGAAGGCGGCCGGTTAGCATTTCCTTTTGGATTAAGCGACGTCGAGTTTGTTTCAGCGGGGTTCTCA
>PUNP01000310.1 GCA_003551785.1 Candidatus Brocadiaceae bacterium
CACATCTCGTAAATCCACAACTTCGCCATGAAAAAGACAGGCTTCTTCATCAAACTCAACCTTGCCGTGATATCCTTTATACTTTAACATAACTGCTATATTTTGGATGGTGTAATTCCTGCTCCCTTTAAAAATCGTCGAACAGACTTCAGTGCTCCTTTATCTGTTTCCTTCTGAGAATGTGGACGATGAAAAACCGCCCGCACATCATTCAGAGCAACACGAATCCGCGATCCCCGTCCTTCACTGAGTTCTCCACCTAAGGCAACAAGCAACGATTCGACTTTTTTCCACTCAACATCGGATTTGACCGGATTGTCAAAGATCGCTTGTAGGGTCTTTCGGTGTTTTGAGCTTAGTTTCATAGTATCATTTTACGACACTACAAATTTAAACGCAATATTCGATAGAATTATTTTCGAAGTCTTTGAAAGAGGAAGGAAGCATGCAGGCAAATTAACAATGCGACTCAAGCGGACGAGTTTGCGATTCGGAGCCTTAGATTAGATTGGTGCCTCACCACTTAGCTGCCATGCCGTTAGACGCTTTAGCCTATCGATGTCAGTCGCAATACTAAATTTTCTTCTTTTTCGTAGTATGTTATAAACAACGTAAGAACATAACTTGTCGCTATGATTAAGAAACTTCAAAAAATTGGCAATAGCAGAGGCATCCTTTTGGAAAAAGCACTCCTGGCTTTATTGAAGGTCGACGATGATGACAGTGTGGAGGTTATTCCTCATGAAAATGGCCTGCTCATTAAAAAGGTCGACGCTAAACTGGCCTACCAAAAAATCAGTCGGAAACATCGAAAGTCGCCAGATAAACTTGCTGAATAATGTCTGAACCGATATTCTTAACCCTTGAAGACATTTTTTTCAGAAAACCGATATTAACGACTCTGATACGCAAAGCTGGAATGATGGGGATGTTGTTCCAGACATCAGCCGGGGACTATGTGGAGACGAGAAGTATGATGTTTGTGAAGCGAGCATTGTTGACATATAAGCATGTCCTTATCAATTAAGCATGCCCTTATCAATATTCTATAAAAATAATGTGTTATGCAGAATAACAACTTAAAAAAAGGTGAACGAAATGGATATAGAAATGTTGACTCAGTTTTTTATGTGGTGCACCATACTGAACGTAGCGTTGCTGGTGCTCGCTTTTTCGGTAGTTGCCTTCGGATTTGGACTTGACTTCGTCTATCGAATACATAGCAAATGGTTTCCTATGCCACGGGATACATTCAACGCTGTTCTTTATGTGCTAATCGGTGTGTACCGGATATTCGTGTTCGTTTTCAACATTGTCCCATGGATCGCACTTCTAATCATCGGATAACGTTAACCATGCCACCTAACATTTATACAGCCTCCAAATTCAATAGCTTGTAATCATTCCTGGCGAAAAAAGTTTCCGGAATTTAATGCACCCGTTTGACCGGTCGGATGCCGGGATCAGATGCCAGGGCGGAAAGTGTGAGTTCATTACACGTGCTCCATATTTTCTCAGATACTTCTTCATTCAGGGCATAAGCCGGGTATACGTCCGCACCAAATCCCTGTGTAATGTCTGTGATAACTCCTGCTCCCACTTTCGCTGGTTTCATAACCTCCAGTTTGTGACTAAAATGGACACCGGTGGTATTTTTAAACCGATCGGACGTACAGATTTCGTAATAGAGATCTGCTGTAAATTCCGGCGGACGGAAAAAGAGATTCTGAATTCGGGCAATCCATCGCCAGTGAGTTTTTACTTTCATCAAAGCGTCTTTCGACATGGTAGCTCCGTTAATCTGAATAGAGTACGTTTTAATCCTTTCATCAGCTAATTCCTTAGCCAGCCTGAAAGTGAGCATCAACAGCGCCATTTTTGAGTTTCGATAATTGATATATACGCTGTGTGAACGCGGGTTTTCCGGCTCTTTCTGCAGATGATCAAAATCGATCTCTTTCTTCGGGTTCAGGAAATGTTTGATGATGTTGCTTCCGGCATGAAGGATACGTGCATCTTCCGACTGAGCAAGCAGATCACGAAGAAGCATCGTCATGAGAAACGGGCCGGCCACGTTGGTTGCAAACGTGATTTCAATGCCGTCGGGACTTTGCTTGAAGGGAGTACCGTGATTGAAATAAGCCGCGTTGTGGATCAGAACATCGAGCTCTTTGTATTTTTTATTGAAGTTACTGCAGAAAGTCCGGATGGATTCGAATGAACCCATATCCACTTCTTCAAGATATACCCGGTCATTCCCGGATTTTTTTGCTATTTGATCCCTGACATGATGACATTTTTCAAGATTTCGGCAGGCCATGATCACCTTATGGCCCTCCCTGGCAAATTTTCGTGCGGCGGCTTTTCCAATTCCTGAGTTAGCTCCGGTGATGATGACGGTTCGCTGTTTCATCCGTTTATAATTTTCGAATTACAAAGTCAGCCGGGAATTTTGTCTTATCCTGCATATTTGCCCATGAAGAGGATGGTATTGCTGCTGTTTTCACGGATGAAGAATAGAAACGGACGGTCCAGCCTGATTTGCAATTCGGTACTACCTCGATCTAAAACTATGACGGTTACGGCAGCCGCCTCGCTTCCTTCCTCATCCACCTTGATCACCGCCTGGTGCATCACCTCGGAAATGAACAGGGGTGCGGTGGGATGGATACGGCTAAAATCGGCCG
>PUNP01000639.1 GCA_003551785.1 Candidatus Brocadiaceae bacterium
CTATGGCGGCCGTGCTTTCATCCACGAGAAAAGCGGGGATGCCCTCGGCCTCGAGCAGGCTTTTGTAATACCCCGCCTCTATCGGAGTCTCGAACGTTGCTATTGTCACTGTTCTTTCAGACATGGCTGAACTCCCCATAATTCTCACGTAATAAAGCCCAGGTAATTTTCTTGCTTTTTTGGCAAAAAATTTTTCTTGCTCAGGTAACTTTCTTTCTCAAGGTCATGAACTGCAGAGATTTGGCGCACGTCCCGGTCTATGTAGGTAGAAGTATAACTGGAGTACCAGCGGCCGGGCCGGAGGTCGCGGTCATGCACGGGAGGATATGCCCCCTGCCACAAAACCTCATCAAGGTTTCCGCCCAGACGACCCGCCCGACATAATTCGTTTATACTGAATGGCAGAAGCTCAAGGATAACGGGGACGTTTAGCCTCTTTCGAGTATGTATATATCCTGTTACCTTCTGAATTATATTTATTAATCACTGCCCCTTTTCGTGGATCAGCGGCAGAGGTTACGATTCTTCTGCCGTATATGCGGGCTTCAACTAACATATTATTTTGTTCTTCAACTAAAGTTTGCTTTCCATCTTGATCATAGCGAAAAACCTTATATTCTGTGCCTATTTCGTGTAGTGCGAAGGGGCGGGTAATCACTGCGTTATCCAGCGTTCCGACCATCCGTTCCTTAGGTCCAGGCCCTAAGTCCACTTCTATATCCAATTTCAAATCCCCTCTTCGATCAAACACTTTTACAGTTGTTTTCTCGCCCACTCCGGGGGTGCGAGCCACCAGAAAATCCTCGGTATATTCATTTACGATCACCCTCGCATCCCCAGCATCGATTCTCTTTACAACATCCCCTTCTTCATCAATCACCACAACGATTTCATCATCGCGGTTGTGATAAACCGATCTTCCCTTTATCTCGGCCCGGCGCTCGGGAGAGAGCTCAACGCGAGATAAAACTGAGACAGTGGTGTTCAATTTTAACCTGTTAACAAACCTGCCCCAGGCTTCACGTGCTTGCCCCTCAAGCACCTCCCCAAGCCCCATAAGCTTACCGTGTTCCAGCGGTGTGGAGGGGCCGGAGCCAAGATCCCAATAAACTCTCTTTTTCCCGGCGCAAAGAATCACTATCCAGGCATCCGTTCCCGATTCCGGTCTTGTTGCTTTTGCCCTGTCAAGAAGACCGGAATCCGCAAAATACTCCAGAATGCGGTGAGCCTGCCCGGCATCTATAAGCACCTCATTTTCTAACATCCTACCGGCTATCACAGGAAATGTCATGAACCATATACCCCGGCGCGGGTTATCGCTGTAATTAATGGCCAAATTGAACCGATCGATCTCGCTGCGCGCCGCAGAAAGAAAAGCGCGTGTTTTATCGTTATCGAGTGGTATCTCTCCTTCCGAAAACTCCAGTTCATGTGTTGGTCCACTCCAAGGTCTTCCTTCTTCGTGCAATACCAATTCTCCGCAGAACCAGTCGGCTTTCACCCGTCCGTCTTCGTAGCGGTCGGGAAAAAGCTCTTCCAGATCGCCAGATTCCCCGTTCTCTTTCCAATAATGCCTTTCAGACGAAAGCCGGGTAAGATACAATATGCCGCCCTCAACTTTCCACCAGGCAATATAACCGCGGTAGCATCCTGTGCTTACGCTGTCAAAAGGTAAACCGGAACGCACTTTGGAGTGACTGTCGCTGTCGAGCGTATCCAGCGGCAAATCGGAGTTGGCTATTGGCGTATTCAGCCAATATTTCTTCCCCTCATACACAATTCTGTCCGGAATCTGCCGGCAGGCCTGAGCAACGGACGACAGGCATGTGACGAGCAGGGCTGCGTATATGATGCATTTCATTCTGTTCACCTCCAACTTGGATTGTCTTATTCCTCCTGCACCGGCACATAACCGGTCTCAGCGATCACGCCCTGGCCCTCCTCGGTCAGCAGCCAGTCACGCAGCCGCGCTGCCGGGTGCTCCGCATCAAGATCACTGCGCGTCACCACGTAAACCTTCGTCACCCAGGGGTACGACCCGTCGGCGATGGTCTCGCGCGTGGGCTGAACGCCGTCGATGGCGAACATTTCCACCGTCGATTCCGGTTCGCTATCGTCAGTCTCCGTTTCTGTATCCCCGGGCGGCCTGTGACCGGCTGTGGTCAACAACGGCGCCATGTGTACCTGGTAATAAAAGAATGTGAATCCGATTCCCTTCTGATCGCGATAAATCCGGTCAAAAGGCCCCACCATACTCAACGCCCTCATGTCCTGACCGGGAATAAGCTCGCGATCTTTCATCACCAACGTTTTTAGAGTTTCCTGGCTGCCGGAGTTCGGGTTGCGTGTATAAGCGTTAATGTCCGCGTCCGGCCCGCCGACCTGCTCCCAGTTGTCTATACGGCCGCTATCTCCGTCTTCAGCCTGTGTGTAGATATCCCGCACCTGACCGGCTGTCAGTTCGGTAACCGGGCTGTCTTTGTGACGCAGGAAAACGAACGCATCGAGCGCAATCGGCGTGATCTCCAGCTCGACACCGTGCTCCTCCATGAGCTCGACCTCGTCCGGACTCGGCGGGCGGCACTCGTAGATGAGATCGGCCTGCCCTTTGATCAGTCGCCTGTAAGGAGTGCGGCGCGATGAGCGCCGCTTTCACCTTTTTCTTTTAAAGTGCAACAAGACGAA
>PUNP01000130.1 GCA_003551785.1 Candidatus Brocadiaceae bacterium
GCCGCCCCAGCAGAGACCTGCCGACGGTGGCGGCAGCGGAGCCCTCTACGCCACGCTGGTCATCGTCGTGGTCCTCGTCCTGGTGGTGATCCTCTGGATCTCGGGCGCCTTCGGGGGTGGGACCGCGCCCGACACGGGGACGGACATCGATGCCGACATCCGTATCGAGACACCGGGGAATGGAAACGGGAACGGCGCCCCCGCGCCGGATGGGCCCGGAACCGACGACGGATAGAGACCGGCCGGACCGGACAGGAGAAAGGGGGGCGTGGCCTGTAGGTCCGCTCCCCTTTTCATCGCGCGGCGCACCTCGTTGCCCGAAAGTGGCCGGATGGCTAGGTTCGAGGGCTGATCGAGGTCCGGAGAGATGCGACCAGGAGAAGAGACGTGAGCGTGAGCGCCACCCCCGACAGGTCGGCGGGAAGCTACGGATACACGCCGAAGGGCAAGGACAACGGCGTGGTGAAGAGCAAGGGACGCCCGGACCTCCACCTGCAGGAGGGCCAGGAGGTGGTTCCCTTCCGTTCCCGCAAGCCTGAATGGCTCAAGGTGAAGGCGCCGGGAGGAAGGAACTATCTCCGGCTGCAGAAGCTGATGCGGGAGCAGGGTCTCCACACCGTGTGCGAGGAGGCCCACTGCCCGAACATCGGAGAGTGCTGGGAGAGCGGCACCGCCACCTTCATGATCCTGGGCGACGTCTGCACCCGCGCCTGCAAGTACTGCGCGGTGGCCCACGGCATGCCCGCCGAGCTGGACGAGGACGAGCCGCGCCGGGTGGCGGATTCGGCGGTGACTATGGGCCTCGAGCACGCCGTCATCACCTCGGTGAACCGGGACGAGCTCCCGGACGGTGGGGCCGGGATCTATGCCGCCACCATCCGCGAGATTCACAGCCGGCTCCCGGGCTGCTCGGTAGAGGTGCTCATCCCCGATTTCAAGGGGAACGAGAAGGCGCTACGCACCGTGGTCGAGGCGAAGCCGGAGATCCTGGCCCACAACGTGGACACGGTGGAGCGGATGATGCGCATGATCCGCCCGGGAGGGAACTACCGCCGCTCAATCTCCTTCCTTGGCGCCATCAAGAAGATGGACGCCTGCATGCTCACCAAGAGCGCCGTCATCCTCGGCATGGGGGAGACGGAGGACGAGATCCGGCGGACCATGGAGGAGCTGCGCGAAGCGTCCGTGGACATCCTGACGCTCGGGCAGTACCTGCGCCCCTCGGCGCTCCACATTCCGCTAGCCCGATGGGTCCACCCGGACGAGTTCGCGCGGTGGAAGGAGGTCGGTGAGCGGGAGATGGGATACAAGCACGTCGAGTCCGGCCCCCTCGTGCGCTCCTCGTACCATGCCAAGGAGCAGGCGCGGGAGCTGGAGGCCGGCGGGCCGGGTCGGATCACCGAGATCGTGGACGCCGACATCGACTCGCCGGTCGAGATCGACGAGGTCGAGGCGCGTCGCCGCGCGGTATACGCCGGCACGGTACCCGGCCAGCCCTCGGAGAAGCAGCTCGTGCAGCTCGGAAGTCTCTAGTCGCTGATGACGACGGCGGCCGCGCGGCGGCGCCGCACCGCAGATACGCCGATCGGTTCCCATGGCTGAATCAACGAAGAAGAAAAAGAAGGGCGGGCGGAAGAAATCCGACGCCGAGATGGAGGTAAAGGCCGAGGAGGCCTCCGAGCAGGCGGATGTCTCCGAGGAGACGACCGACCAGGAGGCCATCGCCGCCGAGTCTGCCGGGGACGAGACCACGGATGAGGGGGACAACCAGGTCGCCGCTCCTAAGCGTCCCGACCCTGACTGGCAGAAGGCCGAGAAACCCGACCTATCCCTCGACGAACGGCTGCAGGGGCTGGAGGAGGACCAGCTCCGCCAGATGATGAAGGACATGCTCCTGGCGCGGCGTTTCGAGGAGAAGGCAGCCGAGGCGTACGCCCTCGGCAAGATCGGCGGCTTCTGCCACCTGTACATCGGGCAGGAGGCGGTGGTCACCGGCGCGGTGCACGCCCAGACGCCCGACGACTACGTGATGACCGCCTACCGCGAGCATGCCCACGCCCTCCAGGTGGGCATGGAGCCGGGCGTGGTCATGGCGGAGCTCTTCGGGAAGGAGACGGGCTGCTCACGCGGGAAGGGCGGCTCCATGCACATGTTCGACAAGGAGCGCAACTACCTGGGCGGCCACGGGATCGTGGGCGGCCAGGTCCCGCTCGCGCTCGGCGTTGCCTGGGCCATCAAGTACCGCAAGGAAGAGCGGGTCATGCAGGTTTACATGGGGGAGGCCGCCGTCAATCAGGGAGCCTTCCACGAATCGCTGAACATGGCGGCCCTCTGGGGGCTGCCGGTCGTCTTCATCGTGGAGAACAACCGGTTCGGCATGGGAACGGCGTGGGAGCGCGCATCTTCCCTCTACGACATCTCGCAGAAGAGCAAGGCGTATGCGATGCCGGGGCGGGTGGCGGACGGGATGGACGTGCTGGACATGTACCGGGTGACGAAGGAGGCGGTGGATCGAGCCCGCGAGGACAGCGGCCCAACGCTCATCGAGGCCCGCACCTACCGGTTCGTGGGACACTCGATGTCCGATCCGGTCCACGGCGTCTACCGGACCAAGGAGGACGTGGAGGAGCACAAGGAGCAGAAGGATCCGATCCGTCTCTTCGCGGACGTCCTGGACGAGGCC
>PUNP01000710.1 GCA_003551785.1 Candidatus Brocadiaceae bacterium
CCTGTCGGCCCTGACAACCGACATTATATGTGAATTCAGATCACATAAAGCTGAGGAGATAAAGACAAAATGGAAAGAGCGGAAGAAGTGACAGATGTTAAGCCGGCGCATTATTATTACCGGTTAAAACGTCGTAAAGGGGCGATTACCGGCATCAGCGCCCGGAAAGTACACCGTCTGCCTGATGATCCGGACGAAATGCCTCCGGGGATCGACGGTATGGGGACTGAACAGTTCGTCAACGCTATAATTGAGGATCACGGATTCGAGCATAAACAGTCCCTGGACGGGTGGGTACATTCGGTCCTTCCCGAACTGCTGGGTGAATTATAATTAAGAAGAACAAAAATTTAGGAGACTCTTATGGACCGTACAAAGAAATACATAGAAGACAACCCGGAGGCCGTATATGCCTTATGGGCGCCTGTAGTATGGACCGGAAGGTTCCCGGGGAGCCGGCTGGATAAAACTACACTGTACATAGTGAAAAACACGTCGGTGGGACCGGCTATGCTGGAGATTCCCGGATACCAGACCTCGCATCAGGAGGACTTCGACGACCCGTGTAAGATCATCCCGGGCGAGCCGGTGATCGTATACTCCGTCAGAAACACTGTCAGGGTCCTGGAAGGTCCTCGGAAAGGGCATGTCCTGCACCGCAACGGTTTGGAGCCCGGGGCTAAATCCCGATCGGCGGTAACCCTTAGAAAACTGCGGATAGGAGAGGCCCCGGATGAATTCTCGTACCGGAGAGGCAAGGATAATTATCTAAGGAACTATCTGTCCCTTCTGGACAGTATGACGGATGTACTGCCTGTACGTCCTCTGCCGATACCGGAGTTCTATCTGAACACTAAATCGGCCGATACGGAACTGAGATCCGGGAACGAGCCCGCGGAATGGCTGCGGTCTTTACGGACAGACGATACAGAGGATCTGCCCGATAATGCTCTACTCAGTAAAATAGTGCTGGACCGGATACAGGAGTCTGATGAGGGAGCGGCGGTACTCCCGTACAGGATGGTGTACGGCCGGGGAGTGATATCCGTTATAGGTCATGAAGTGTTCCCTCTGCTGACTTGGCACCGTGTGGACAGTATCGAAGCCTCGCCCTGTGTGATGTTTGATATACCGCCCCTGGAACAAATAGATGAATAAACAGGAGTTAAAATTATGACTGACGGACCGAAAACTAAAGTGGAGCAGAAAACGGAAAATGACAAATGGTACGGACTGGGACGGAGCGGAGGTCTTAAAGAGGCTTCCGAGCAGTTGAAACGAATCGCTAAAGACAAGTTCATCCGGGTACAGGATGAGGAAGCTAAAATGCTCAGGGAACTGGGAGCGAACTTAAGCATCCAGGCGGAGAAAGTCTGGCAGAAAGTACAGGATGAACACAAGAATGACGAGTTCCTCAATAACGGAGACTGATTATCAATATCTCAAAAGTAAAAGGAAATAATAATGGTTAACAGAAATCCGGAAACTATGATTAGATACGGTGTCATTTCAGGGAACTCAGTCCCTGAATTGCTGGAAGATATATTAACCTGCGGACAGAACCTGTCTGAAGAGGAAAGGGATAACGAGGAGCAGGAGTCCCTGCAGACGGCCCTGAAGAACGCGCTGGCGGAATGGAACCCTGAGTGTGCCGATATACTTGAGGATATAGTTGATCAGGAGGGACTGGCCGGTCAGGTGCGTGACTGTCTGATGGAACGGGACGTGGGGGACGAGGCTATTGAAGAGCCGGTTATGACATATGAGTTGGATACGCGGGAAGGAGAAATTAAACTGCGACTGGATTGGCTCGGAGGGGCTCCGCTGATATACGTTCTGGAATCCCCGTGGCTGATGGAATGCCGCCCCTGCAGTCCGTGTATACCGGGGGCTGGTGATCTCAACTCTCCGGCCGGAGATAGCGCGGGGGTTAGGGCCTACAGTCTTAACAAGGCGGAGATGCCGGTTGAATTGAAAAACTGTCCCCGCCTGACAAATACGAGAAAAGCGCGTCCCCGTGTAAGGAAGGGGGAGAAGACCGGCGGGGATACTCCGGAAGGGTCTTATACAGTCCATAACGAGACAGCGTCAAAAGACGTTCGGGAGAAGTTCAAAGAAGTCACCTCTTCCTTCCTGTGGAAACCTGAAATCAGTATGCGGGAGGCACTCTGCCGGGAGTACTGCCCTGGTGAAAGCCTGGAAGGCATATTTGTGCAACCGGGAGTGACACCTGTCCCCGGGGACTATATCTATTCAGATGCGGATATTCCCGACATGCAATGGCACGTCACCGGAACCTTTCATAATGAAATGACCCCCCGTTCTTTCCCTAAAGATAAATTCTTTCCTGAAATAGGTATTACCGCGGTACTGAGTACTGCCCATCTTTCCGACAGGGACCGTGAACGTCTTCTTGCTAAAGGTCTGGAGGACACTCCCGGAACTCAGGACCCGGGGGTGATCGATATACCCGTAACAGCCCCGGAAGGAGTAACCGTGGACGATCTGATGGAGGACGGGTACTCTATGGAATTTGTCAGCATCTACAGTAAAGCTGTGTCGTATGGTATCTCCTGGGTAAGATTCGATCCGGACGGGCCCCTGTCGGGACAGTTCGAGGTGACCAATGTATCTTGAAACAATGCTGACCGGGGTCCTGAAAAGTCCTGTAAATGACAACA
>PUNP01000422.1 GCA_003551785.1 Candidatus Brocadiaceae bacterium
AATCTCGACCGCTCCCCCTGTAATGTGCAGGTTGGTACCTACGAGGAGTGGATGGTATCCATCCCAGGAGACGATTCGAAATATGCGCATAGCATGTGGGGGAAGTGTATATTCGAAGCATTCCGTGCCCGACTTAAGGCCCAGAAAACGCTGGTCGTGGAATTCAAAAATGGCGAATTTTTTGGAATTATCAGGGAGAGGGAGTTCGGACAAATCCACGGTGCGCTGCCATTCTTGATCCTCCCAGTTTCCAACTGCAAGTGTCCACCATTGACCAAGCGACCGGCAATGGGGTACAACGTGGGTGAAGAAGAGGTTCGGGCACTTTTTCTCGCTGAAATCAAGTATTTTTGCCGGTCGGCCGAACGAGGGGATAATATGCCGAAGCAACTTTCGCCTGCTGTCGTCGAGTTCGGCGATACGACCTGAGACACAGACATTACCCCCGACCAGGTATTGTGAAGCCACGCAGGTGAAAGCCTCTTCATCGTTTAAGGTGCCGAGGGAAAGTATCGTATTGTTCCTGAACCCCTCTTCGCGCTTCACCAGCATCACGGCGTCGGGATCGGCATTCCAGAGAAGGTTGGAATAGTTGCGTACCAGGTTCTGCTTTATCCGTATCAGCGCACCGGTAGTTCTTCCAAGCGTGCTGTGCCAGAATCCGTATGTGTCCGAACTGGTTCGCACGGAGTCAACAAGCCCGGCGGGGCCGGCATCATTAATCCCACCGCAAGAGGCAATATAAGCGTCTTCGACTGCCGCATCTCTTATTATTGTGTTGGCCAGCCGATAGGCCTGAGCTCTGTTCATGGATCTGTCAAAAAATCTGATATTTTCGTTATTGGTTATAGAACGCAGCCAGTCAAGTTTATGATACCGGAACCCCCAATCACGCAACCGTCCGTAGAGTTCCTCCATATACTCCTTGAAAAAGGGCACGGTAGGGTCAACAGCAAAGCAATCTTCCTCTTCAGCCCTCACTTCGAAATATACGGGATTCCCGTTTTTGTCATGAGCGACCAATTCCGGGTGTTGTTTGAGTATTTCAGCGTTCTCTTTGATAACGAGCGGACAAGTCCATATGCCTGGAATAAGGCCGACTTTTCGTATTTTATCTGCTGCAGCTTTCAAGCCTCCGGGGAAGCGTTCTCCCGCATTCCAATCGCCGAAATTGTCCATCCATCCGTTGTCAAGAATGAAGATATCGACCGGGATCGGTCGTTTTTTCAGGTATTCCAGATTTTCGTCAAGGTCCTTCTCAGTAAATTCATAACCGTAGAAATGCCAGTTGCAGTAAACATTCACAGGTTCGGACGGCTTGCTTATGCCGAGTTCGCTAACCGCTGTCTGGGTGAAATCCCATAAAGCTGAACTTTCGTCCATATAGTGTTTTACTATTATCCAATGGGTCGAGCGTTTTTCCCCCGGGGGGACGATTGCCTCATCGTATTCGCACACAGCCCGGAAATCATGCAGGGCGATCGGGTCGGAAGTTGGGGAGAGTGCGAACGAGGTAAGATGTTCATGTTGTCCGATAACGCCGAAGAGCACACCGGGGGCTTTGGCACGCCTGATATTTCTTATACAGAGGCACGGTTCAGCTAATATGGAGTCGAGATTGGTCTTACCCTTTCCATCACCGATCGTTCCCATGCCTGCTGGAACGCCATGAGCATCCGTTATCGCATCTTCATAGTTTTCGTCTTTGGCGGTCAGTGTAAAAAAACCCGGGACGTCCGCTTTATTACGGCCCTGGCGCACGAATCCCCAATGTTGAATGTCGTCGCCGGCAACAAGCATGTCTTTTTGTTCTCTAATAGCAAAAGGTGTCAGGCGGCGGAGTCGAATCCCGACTTTGCGTCCGTTTTCAACCGACATCCGCAAGGCAACACATTGAGAATTGAAGTCGCAAAAAAAATCCCTTGTTATCGTTAATCCCTTATCACGACATGATTCCGTGCGAACAGTGCCTTGCTTATCGCCAATAGTTATTTTCTTCTCGCCGTCAGTTGTAAAATTCAGCTTGGCTGGTTGTTCTCCGCAGATATCAGGTGCCTGAGTAGTTGCATTAAAGGAAAGAGTATCGCTTTTAATATTAAATTTGCCGTTGGGTGTAGCAGTTATAATCATTTGATTACTCGCTGTATGCTTTTTTGATAAATGATAAATATTCAGATAACCGGATGGAGCATCGTTATGATATTCGATTCTGACATTTCAATCAAATGTACATATGAAATTAAAAAGAGTATTTTAACAGAAAAAAAAAGATCAATGCCCTTATTATGGGGAGATTTGCGCTGTAAAATTTTTTTCATATCGACAAATTGATGGCGATGTTGCTTTTTCATGCGCCTGTTTTTGCGTAATTCTTATTTCTCTATTATAATAAATAACCTTTGATCTGTTATCTCAACACTAACTTTGAGGAGATTCTATGAAAGGAAAAAAAAGGAGGAATCCTAAATATCGGCCAAAAAAAGGCGTCATGAGTGATTTCGAACTCATCGATGCCTCACGTCAAAATGCTGATTTCGCCCAACACGATACCTGGCGCGTTTTCAGAATAATGGCAGAGTTCGTCGAAGGCTTTGAAACCCTTCACAACCTCGGCCCGGCCGTATCCATTTTCGGCAGTGCGCGTGGAAAAGAAGACAAGGATGAGTATTACGATAAGGCA
>PUNP01000163.1 GCA_003551785.1 Candidatus Brocadiaceae bacterium
CACGGGCATCATGCCGCCGGGATCGGTGACCGGTGGAACGACCACCTCGGAATACGGAGGAAGCTCGAGGGCACGCAAGGCGATATAGACCGCGGTCGTCCCGGAATTAACGCCGTCGGCATAGCCCCCGCCCATATATTCTGCAAAAGCCCGGCAATAGGCCTCTTCCTGCTCGCCATTGTAGCCGAAGGGATTTCCGCTTTCAATCGCTTGATTGAAAAGATCGACAGCGGCCTCTTTCTCCACATCGGACAGCATATGGCGTGCCGGTAACGGAGTATCGAGAGTTTTCGGACCTCCATTGACTGCAAGTTCAGATGATTGATCATTCAATGTAGTAATCTCCTGCTTTTAGTTATGAATTATCCGTTCTTACACTCTGTGTTGTTTTGCTGCTCAATGATTTTTCAGCGGCCTCCATCATCGCCTGTATTTCCAGGGTATGTTCCAAAGGTACGGGGATATGACCTTCCAGGAAGAACCTGCGCAGCGCTTTGATCAGCTCCGGGTACGGGCTGCCTTCAGCGATGAAAGGCTCGGCGATGTCGCTGTTCTGCGCACGTCCGCCGTATTTATAGGCGCCTTTATTGCATTCAACGACAGCGCGGCGTTCATCAGCGTATTCCACGACGGCAACAACGCCCCGGGCATCCTCGCGTGCGTGTACTTTTTGTGCCCCCGTCCCCATCAGGCAAGATAGCATCTCAAAGGCATGTACTCCGTACCACACCAGAGAGCTTCCCCGAGCCGCTTCTCCCAGGGGGCCGAACACCTGGCAGAGCATGGGCTCGTCCACCTTCTCGCGGCATTGGATAATCTCCGGGATAAAACGCAGCGAAGAGGAGGACCAGACAGGTATATTTTTGTCTCTGGCCATCTTGACGATTTTCTTGCCGTTGTCAAAACTGTCAGCCAGCGGTTTATCGATAAACACGGGCAGTCCGAGTTCGGCGGCTTTTTCAAAATACTCGAGATGAAGGGCCGGATCGTTAATTTCCAGCAGAATCCCATCGACTTCCGAAACGGCCTCTTCAAACGAGTTAGTGACCTTGACGCCCATTTTCTCGAGCGTTATCTGTCGTTCATCCTGTCCGGATTCCGACTGAAAAGCGCTGGGGAATCGCATGCAGTTGACGACCCGGAGTCCCTCAACGATATTATTTTCTCCCTGAATGAGTTCGGTAAATGCGATCGAATGACTGGTATCCAAACCAATGAAAGCTAATTTAAACATCTTTGATCCTCCGATATTTTTAGTTATCTTTAAATTTACGCCTTTATCGTAGCGGAATGTCGTTCCGCGACCTCACGGTAAACGTTCGCATAGCGCTCTATCTCATCGGGCCAATCATGCTTGAACCACGGGACGCCGAAGGCAATTTCAGCAATGTTCTCGGAATTTTCCAGCGTACCTTTCCCCTGGCGCACATCACGCTGTCCAAATGCCAGAGATGTGGGTTTGCCCTGTCGAAATAGATCGGCTTCGTGAAAGAGCGGATGGAAGTGGAGGGGTGTGTTGGCGCCTGGCGAACATGAACTGATCCCTTCGTCGCGTACAGCTTCACAGAATTCAGCGCAGCTCAAGCCGTTCAGTTCCTCCGCCCGGTACAATCCTCTTGCATGGTACCACCCGCCCATCGTACTGCTGGAATCTCGTGGCGGCCGGTGGGCTTTAATACCCGGCACACCTTCGAGCAAATCCCAGAACCTGTTCATAGCGCGCTGGATTTCGGCAATACGTTCGGGATAGTATTTGAGCTGCACGCGCCCTAACGCCGAACACAACTGGTTCATTCTGTGTTTATGACCGCCGATGGGCGCACCGGCGAATTTCTGCAATTCACCGCCCACACCTTTCTCCGCTTTTGCATAGCGGCTGGGGCCGCCGGTGCGTTCGTAATGGCTGAAGGCTATTGCCCGCTCGTAAAGTTCCCGATCATCGGTCAGCAGCATGCCGGCCTCGCCGATGGCAAAGCTTTTCCCCGACATCATACTCATTGCCGCTATATCCCCCAGCGAACCGCAGGCACGCCCCTTATACAGCGAACCATGCGCATGGGAAGCGTCCTCAATCACCTTTATCCCGTGTTTTTGGGCAATTGCTTTTATCGCATCCATATCACATGGATAACCGGCATAATGGACGACGACAATCGCTTTGGTCCTGGATCCTATCCGATGTTCGATGTCTGAGGGGTTGATACAGAGCGTTTCCGGATCAATATCAGCAAAATTGACGGTGGCGCCGAGTGCCAGAGCCGGCGCGGCGCTGGCCCAGTAGGTCATTGACGGGCAGATGATATCATCCCCGGCTCCTATACCGCATGCCCAGAAAGCACCTAACAATGCCGCCGTGCCGTTGCAGTAACCTAGTCCATACCTGACACCTACCCAATCAGCATATTCGCGTTCGAATTGTTGGGTAATATCGATCTTCGACATCCTGCTGCCATCGCGCAGCACCTCCAGCACGGCACTTTCGTCTTCTTCCGTAATAATCGGCCACTTGAACAAATCCGGTCTCTCCTGAAATTCCATTGTTTTGCTCCTTTATGTTAAATTTATTCGGGAAAACTTCACCAATAAAGTCTTTATCGGCTATTTTATCACTCCATTTCAGGAAATCAAGTATTTCCTTGCTGTCTCATTAGGTTTTCTTGTGGTATTCATTCTC
>PUNP01001021.1 GCA_003551785.1 Candidatus Brocadiaceae bacterium
AACAGATTGAACTACAATGTTTTAAATGTCATTTTTGAGGCATTCAAAATTTACAGTGTGTACAAACGGTTTCTCAAACGGCGGTTTACCCTGCGGGCGCGTCTTCAGCGGCGCATCTGCGTCAAAAGTCTGCACTTGCAGTATAAGAATACAGCGGCGTTTGACATTTGCCACAGATGCACCACTGAAAACGCGTGAAATATGCAGGATAGGACTCACAAGACCTGTAGATTGCAGCATAGTGTAGATGGTGAAGGATTGTGCTACAGGCTCAAAAGAGGGTAATTTATGAAATCACATCACCTTTATTTAGGCCTGGTTCTACTGCTGACAGGCGGTTTTTTCATCTTTTTGAATTGGCCTGATGGTGATGATCCTACCAATGATATAGCCCGGTTGTATAGTAAAATAGAGGCATTGGAGACGGAACTGAATTTGTTGGAGAAACGGTTGGACAGCGAGATATTAGCTGCGGAACTGGGCGAGGGTATGACGGGGGAGATCGGGGTGGAGCAGGCGATGAAATTGCTGGGCAGTTCCGATCCGATAGCGCAATATCGAGGAGGGCGTATGCTGCGCAGTTATGGGGATGAGGCGGTGGAACCGCTTGCTGAGACTATTCGGAGGGGCGAAAACACTACAGGTGCCGCGGTAGTCTTGACCTCGCTTAGCGGTGATAAAGCCTTAAACGCTATCAGAGAACTTACGCAGGAGCTTTTGCACCGTGGTGATGAGAGGGCTGTGGCCGTGCTGTTAGGGGAACTCGCCAGAAGGCGTGACCATCATTCTGCCGCTTTGTTTCGCCAGGCTCTTCAAGCCGATGCCGATGCCGTGCAATTGACTGCGGTGTCGGGGGTCAGGCGTTTGAGCGACTGCGAGTCGCTCGGAAAGTTAATCGGACTGTATCATGAGGCCGGACAGCTTCTCAGGCGCGAATTGCATCGAACTATCCATGGTCTGGCTGCTTCCGACCCGGATGAGTTTGAAAGGGTGGTTGTTGAGCTTGAACCGGAAGCGCGGTTCGAAATTGTTAAACTGATGCTCGCGCAGCCGGGGCGATCTCAGCGCCGCATTTTACGTACCCTGGCAGACAAGGATCCCGACCCGAGGGTGGTTGCCGGGGCGAATCGAGCTTTAGAGCTTATAAGGCAAAGGGACGAAAAGACCGCCTATCACGCAACGGAAGAACCCCTGGAGCCGAGGGATGTTGATGCCTTAAGTGATTTGTTGGATAGGATTCAGCGGTGATATAGTGGAATGAACCACTAGGGGCTTCCGCTCAGCCAAATCGTTTACAAGAGTACATCAGATGATGTCAAAGATTAAAAACGTGTTGACTGTATCAATGCACGTAAGGTGTCCATTGGCTCTTGTTCTGTTTCTCAGCATCCCCCATTTTGCTGGCATATCGGCTGGTGAGTGGGAGGAAGATTCAATCGTAAATGCTCCCGCCGTTGTTGCAACCTTAGATAATTTTGAGCGGACTATCGATAATACGCCGGGAGGGCCAGTGCGATTAAAAAGTGCGACCGCCCATCTTCTTGCTGACGGTTCATACAGATTAGAAAGATTTTTACTTGAATTTCCCGTTCGGCATCCGGGTGGGGATGCATCTCAATTCGATTATGCTGAGGTGGCAGCCGGTGAGGCTTTATACGATATAGAATCTGCGGTTTTAAAATTGCGCAACAGCGTTTATGGTGGAATTTGGGGGATGGACCTTACAGCGCATTCAATGGTGTTTTGTCTCAGTTCTTTTAACTTATATTCAGCGTCAAGAGTCTTTATGCGGGGTCGAAAGGACAATATTATTGAGACCGGTATGGGGTTTGTCTCACTCAGCGGTGAAGGGATGCGATTTGATGTACGTGGGGGGCGTTTGCAATTTGAGAATGATGTGAAAGGTGAGGCGGCTTTAGGTCATATCGGAAGCAGGCGACTACAACCGGGGTCTCCTTTTATAGGCGTAAGGATTGCTGCGGATGGGCCTTTTACTTACCAGTTTGATTCACCCTCTATGACATGGCATAAGAACGTCATTTTTGAATTTGGCAACCTGATGTTTGAATCCGGCCGTTTGGACGTCCGGCAGTCAAGAGCGTTTCCGGATGAGCAAATTCTGACCACGATATTCAGCTTGTCCGAGGAAGTCGTGTTTTACTATTCTGGTTTTACGATAACGTGCGATTCTCTTGATTTTCGGGGTTTAGGGCGTCAGATGATATTGCGGGGCAATCCCGTTATGGCGGCAGCCGGCGGACTTTATCTGTCCGTTCCGAGGTTGCGTCTTGATGTTGTACGGGGGGAAATGGATACTGTTATGTCCGGCCAGTTGCTTTTCATTACGGAAAATGCTCTGAACAGGGAGTTATTTCGGAAGATAGATAATGATTCCGGCTTTACCGACGAGGATGTACCTGAGGTGATTTTGCCAGTGGATTGGCGTAACGCGATGGTTCAAATTGATTGGCTGGGAAGCATGTCGTATGATATTGACACACGTCTTCTCCAGCTGGTGAGTGGTGTCTGCATCAGCCAGGAATCTTTCAATTTCAACGGTTACGCATTATATCTCACCTTTTCACCTGACATTTATATGGTTGAAAATGCGCGCATGGAGGGGGGAGTGCAAGTGCGTATGACCGGCGAGGAGGGGGGCAAGAAGTTGGTTTTGGAGGCTGAGAGGGTTTTTTGGTCTGATGATCAAGAATTACATGCCGAAAATGCGATCCTTTATGGTGACGACGGTGATGTGACTTTAAAAGCGTCTAAAGTCTTCTTTGACGGCGCTTCAGGGCAATGGCGGGAGGCGGGATATTAGTATAAAAGTTCCTGGTATTTTGAAAGGGCTTTAGTGCAAACCATTGGGGTTTTACTCGATGTTCGTTGCGCCACAGGATTTGATCTATCGCGCCGTTGGCGCTGGTTTCTGCTTATGGCAGATTAAAACAACTTTCAACGACTATTAGCTGTTGTTAAGCACCAACGGTGCGGCGCAGGATAGCCTATGGCAGAGCGGAAGCCCAAGCGGGCTGGAGCGAAGCCATAGGTCACCTTAACGCATTGATATTCAATCCGTTATATTAAATGTTGTCGTTGGTTTATGGAATGTTCGGGATAATAACCGAATCTTTCATAAGCATCCAGCAGTGCATCCACGTTTTCCAGCGGACAGTCAGCTTGTATGTTGTGTGCGGTTCCCAGGATATAACCGCCTCCCGGTGCGAGAGTTTTGATACGGTCTTTGACTTCCTTTCTGATTTCTTCGGGTGAGCCGGACGGCAGCGTATGCTGAATGGAGATAGCACCTTGAAATGCCAGCTTTCCGGCGAACTGTTCTTTCAATTCAGGCAGGTCTTGAGCCAATCCCTCGGGCTGGAGTGATTGAAGAATATCAAGTCCGTGAGCGGCCATTTCAGGTACCAGAGGCGACACCGCACCGCAGGTGTGATGAGAACACCGAGCCCCGTATTGATGAATAATATCTATATATTCTCCGAAGCCTTGCCCGATAAATTGTTTCCACATAGCTTTCGAAAGCAGGAGTCCGTTTTGTGCACCGAAATCATCTCCTGTAAGGACAATATCTATTCCCCCCATGGAAGCTTCAAGTACGCGTTCAAGATACTGAAGATAGAACTGGCGGATTAATTTAAATATTGCCTCGACGATGTCCGGGGACAGGGCGAGGTCGACTAATATCTGCTCAATTCCCCGCAAATACATCGCTGGTTTGAGCTGGGCCACCCGATTGAGTCTGTCTCCCATAAAAACTACGGCACGGCCTTTTTCGCTGATGTGTCTGCACTGCTCGGAAATTGATGAATAATCGAACCAATCGGCTTTGGGCCAATGACCATAATCGAATATATCTTCCGGAGAATCAGCGTGAGCGAGCGGATGTTCGGCGACTTCCATGTAAACCTCTTCGCCACCGCAAGCTGTCTTAGCGTGAACTTTTCGACGTTTAACTCCCCAGATGTCTGTGTCATAACCTTTGTCATTGAGAAGTGGCGGGCCGCCGACATAGGTCGGTCCTTCAATATAGCGCAGGTCGATGTCATGGAGGTCGAGAAATTGCTCTTTATTCAGCCCTCTTTCTTTCCTGAGAAGTGAATAAAAACCTTTAGACCCCCAGAAATCCCTCGGCACGCGATCCGGTTCTTCAAAATCGAGGGTTAGCAAAACTCTTTCTCGTGAATTCATAATGTTCTCCTTATGCAATTAAGGTGATGAAGGTGTTTTTTGCTCACTTTTTTTGTTGCCGGTTGTTTCATTCCGGTCATCCTTCAACTTTGCGGATGTTTTAATGATCAAAAAGACTTTGGGATTAAAGATCATCGCGAACTGAGTTGCTTGTTTTGGGTTGCTGGTTTTTGGTTGCTGGTTTTTGGTTGCTGGTTGCTGGTAAGAAGGACGAGACACCAGCAACCAGCAACTGATCTCTCCATTTACTATAAGTGATTACGATTTGTTTACGCTATGTCAACATCCGCAAAGATGACGGAGAGCCTTCATTCTACATCTTTTACACATCGAAACCCAATGAAAGAAGCAGGTTCTTCAGGTAAACGCGGGAAGCGGCGGGTAGTAGTTGTCGGCATGCCCCGGGTGTTGTCCATATCCCATGCTCCGCTCCTTATAGCTTTATATTCTTCGCTGTAGGGGGCACGGTGGTCGGTAAGGCTGTTCTCGCTGTAGGGCAGGAAAGCGGAACTGGTCCATTCGCATACATTACCGATCATGTCCAGCAGTCCGTATGGGCTTTTGCCTTCAGGATAGCTCCCCACTGCGGTGGCGCCATCCGTAGCGTCTTTCAAGTGATGTGCATAAGCCTCATCGAATTCGTTACCCCACGGGAACAGGCGGGCATCCACACCCCGGGCGGCTTTCTCCCATTCGGCTTCGGTGGGCAGCCTTTTCCCGGCCCATTGCGCATACGACTCAGCGTCTTCAAGAGTAATATATACTACCGGATGATCTTCCATATTTTCCGGCAACTTGCCGTCAGGCCAGTTTTCAGGTGCCTGGTGACCGGTTTCATTGACGAATTCGGCATATTGCTTGTTCGTCACCGGCTTGATATCGATATAAAACGCTGTGGTCTCAGCCTGAAAGGCGGGCATCTCGGAAGCAAAGCCCTCTAATTGAAGGATTAAATGGAGTTCTTCTTCACTGTCCACTATTCTTTCAGGATAATAATTACTTAATTTATCTATCATTCCCGCCTTATCGGAACCCATTGTGAACTTCCCCGCCGGTACATACGCCATACCATCGGGTGTATTACGGTATTGCTCTAAAGTATCACTGCTTTTTTCAGCCCATTCAGAGAAGGGGAAGCGTTCGGTTATTTCTTTCAGGCGACTTTCAAAATCAACTGCGGCGGCGGTGTTATATTCATAAAGTAAGCTCTTGTAGCAGCATTCAGGCAGAAGCCATAGTGCCTCTCTTGCAATATCCTCCAGCTCGGGAGGACTTTGCGTGACGATAGATTCCAGCAATTCCCGGGCCTCAATGAAGTTTTTGGTATCGATAGCATCAATGGCTTCTTCGAGCTTGCCGGAGGCCGTTGATTCGGTCAAATCCGTCTCTGTTTTATCAGCAGCAGTTTCGTATCCTGCCCCCAGTATTGCTGCTTTGAAAGTATGTGTATCCTCATGAAAGTCATCAAAGAGTTGTTGAAGCTGGGAGTTTGCCTCATCAATACGGTCATCCTCCTTAAGTTGTACAAAGTGACGGTAAATCAGTTCGGCTTCGAGTTTTTGGGCTTTGGTGTATGGATCGGAATCGGGGAAACGTTCCATATTATCAAGATGTTTTCGAACTATATCCAGTTCACTCTGTTCAAGAGCGGTTTTGATTTTTTGTAGATATAACTCCGGGAGCATGGTGGATCCGGCTTCAGCGGCTGCATCAGAATCGGGATAATCGTTCAATATCATCTCAAGTTTTTGGATAAGGGAATCTACATCATCAGTATCTTCGTACTGAATCTCAGTTTGAGCCATCAAGATATTGGGTTTGAGCGTTTCAGCCTGCCCCGCGGCGTCAGTGTCCGGGAATCGGTTTGTTAAAGAATGTAATAACTCAAGAGCTTCATCAAAGTTACGGTTTTCCATTCTAACTTTAGCTTTGTCCAGCATAAGTGAAGGCAAATTCTCGGCGTATGTGTCAGCCAGAGGGCTGTTTTCAGGCGCATATTCAGCAGCTTTTATAAAAAATTCTTCAGCTTTATCCGGTTCGCCCTGGCGCTGGAGGTGTTTTGCCCATTTCTCATAAATCTCCGCTAATTTACCTTTAGCGCTATCGACATCGACCTTTCCTTCCCATTGTTCGATAACTTTCTCAAAATCATCGATGCCCTGTTCGAATTCCAAAGAGGGCCGGAAACGGCGTTCCCAGCGGGTTAAAGTTCTCATAAAATCCTCGTGATAAGCCTGAGCGGGATCGCTGTGTACCGTTTCATCGGCATTTCGATGCCTTTCATTGGCCTGTTCATTCACATCGGCATGGTTGTTCTCTCCATGTGGGGAACGCCCTGGAAGGTTTAAAACCAGTGTAATAATAACTGCGGTCGCGGCCAGAATCAGGGCGGCGAAGGTAGGATTGAATATTTGAGATTTCGGTGTAGAGTTTTGTTTTGTGTAAGATTTTTCCTGGATAGGGGGAAGTTCATAATCTCTTGCAAGCGCAGAGTCAGTTCCCCGGGGCACGACCTCACAGGTTCCGGTTTGGATAATAGTCTTGCATCTATCGAGGTCGTCGATAACCCTTTGCATGGACTTATACCTTTTTAAGGGTGAGCGTTCCAGGCATCGCAGGATTGTGAGCGAGAGTTCGTTCGGGATATTGGCATCTATTTCGTGCGGTGGCGTAATGTCGTCGTTGCAGTTAGCAAAAAAATAGCCCAGTGGATGCTTGGAGTGGAAAGGCTCCTGGCCGGTGAGTAATTCGTATCCAACAATACCCAGTGCGAAGATGTCACTTTGAGACGTTGGGCGTTTACCCTGTATGACCTCCGGGGCCATGTACTTGGGCCGCCCGAAAGTTTCGCTTATTAATGAGCCTCCTGTCTCAGCCAGTTCTACGGCTAAGTCGATAAACATGACTTTAACAGCATCTTGTTCAGGTGCATTGAGGTCGAAATAGATATCGGAGGGATTCAGGTGGCCATGGACGATATCACGTCGATGGGCGGCTCTGAGCGCTTCGGCTGTGTGATACAGGATGTTAATTATCCTTTCCGGGCTGAAAGATGTTCCGCTTTCCACTTCAGAGGCAAGTGTTTTATCGCCGGGATATTCAGCTATAGCGAAGTAGCTGGAATATGTTTCGCTTTTTCCCACATCGACAATCCGGGCGATATTGGGGTGTTCAAAAAGTTTTTCTTTCTCAGCCCATCTGTCATAAACGTAAGTTTTGTATCCCTTGTCTTCACTGATGAGGGGAGAGGCCAGTTTGATGATAATGTTTTTTTCGTTTTTCTCATCAAAACCGAGGAACAGGCGTCCCAGGGCTCCTTTGCGTATTTCCTTACTAATGCGGTAGCAGGGCGGAATCCCCAAAAAATTCGTTTCATCTTCCATACATAATTCTCCATGATTTCGGAAAGTCAAAAATACTGAAAACGAAAATAAGAAGTACATGTTTGGTGGACCGCGTCTCCTCGCAAATGGTAATGCAAGCAGGTATGATTTTTAGTCAATAAGGAGGCGTCGCTTATCCCGAACATCACATGTTTTTTCAAATGACTTTCAGGTGTATAGCGTAAAATTTTTGCTGGTCTTTTTCTAAAAAGCGGGGCGGAGTTTACATTTGCCTCAGATACACCACTGAAAACGCGTAATAAGCCCGGAGCATAATCAAGAATATTATAACTTAAAAACTGATCTCAAACAAAGTACAGGATTATTCTCCTGTAGATATCAGTCACTCAATGATCACAATGATTCAACAAAAAAGCGTGGAAGTCAAAATAATTTTTTACAGAGATGTGAATTTGTCAAGTCTTTCTCATTTTGATATAATCTGAAAGCATAATATGACGTTATAGTTACATCCTCTCCGAAAACCCGGCTCGTAGTGGACGCTTTTAAGCATCCCGAGGTGCGCATGGCAATTTTCGGACTCCGAAAGCCCTTGAAAGGGCATACTACAAACCTGTTGCAACCTTTTCGGAGAGGGGGTAGTAATGGGTGGCTGGACGACCGCCGTTATCGCTTGCATACTGGCAGGATGAGCATACATCGATACTCTATTGCTGGAAAAGCTTCAATTGATTAGGTGAAATTATGACTGATGATACGTTTAAAATAGGACTTGTGGGATGTGGACATCGCGGGATTGTTGGTTTTTTGGATTCCTTAAAAGATATAGGACGCAAAGAAAATGTGGTGGCGTTGTGTGACAGCAATCCGGCACGTCTGAATTTCGCTCATGAACACCTCCAAAACGACGAATGTGACCTATATGAAGGCTACAACGAATTTCTCGCACATCCCGGACTTAACGCCGTTATCGTTGCAACTCCGGACTATCTTCACCGCCAGTTTGTGGTGCCGGCTTGCAGGTCAGGAAAAGATGTGCTTTGTGAGAAACCTCTCGCAACAAATCTCGAAGATTGCCGTGCTATGCTTGATGCTAAGCAAAACAGCAGTCTGCGCGTAGCATTTAATCTTCGTTTTAATGCAGTTTCACGGCAGGTGAAAGAGCTTATAGAAAATGGTGTTTTAGGGCGTATTCTCCATGTGGAAGCGAGAGATTCTGTCGGGTGGCCTCATGGGTCCGATTACTTTCGCCGCTGGCACCGTTTACAGGAAAAAAGCGGGGGATTGATTATTCATAAAAGCACACATACATTCGATGTGATTAATTGGTGGTTAAATGGACGTCCATCCAAAGTAACAGCTTCTGCCGCCCGCCGATTTTATAATCCCGACCACCAGCGCTCAAAAAGATGCAAAACGTGTGAGGATGCTGAAAGGTGTCGTTATTATGTGGATTTAACAAAAGACGTTGAGGGGCAGAAAGCGGGAATAAAAGATTTCTACAAGCGACTTTATATGGATGGAGAAGTCTATGACGGCTATCAGCGAGATACATGCGTTTTCCATGCCGAAAGTGATATACCTGATACCTACGCGGTGACTGTCTCTTATGAAGATGATACGCTTTTAAGTTACAATGCTCTCTTTTATTCAGCTTATGAGGAACGTTTTTTCGCCTTGCAAGGTACTAAAGGACGGATGGAAGTCTTCAGTAAAAAACGCCAAATTGTTCTTTACAGGGATAACAAAGCAGAAAACCGTGAAGTCATCGATGTGCCTGAAGAGAAAGGCGGGCATGGCGGTGCTGATATACACCTTGTAAGAAGCTTTTTTGAAGAAGTTCCCCACGGACTGCGTGCTACTGCAGAAGATGGTTACTGGAGTCTTGCTATCGGCGTATGTGCCAATGAATCAGTTGAGCGCGGAGGGATGCCCGTTGATGTGCCGCAGATTGGCCTTTGATGTAAGTTTTTGAAAAGCTTTCGGCCTGATTGTCATGTGGCCATAAATAAATTCGGCAGTAAGTCCTCACTGAACCACGTGACATCACCACCGTGCCCTGTGCCGGTGGAATGATGATTATCAGCTATTGCAGGCATAAACGACACGGTTACGGTGTGAGAAATCGGCACGTAGCTCTGAATCAGTATTCCACCGGCACAGGGCACGGTGGTGATAACGTCAACGTGGTTCACTGAATATTTACCACATAGTATCTGTTGAATATGTTTATCTTAGGAGATGCGCAATGTTGTTCAGGAAATTTGGAAAGACAGGTTGGGACGTTTCCGTAATAGGTCAGGGCTGTTGGAATATCGGGAATCAGTGGGGCGAAATGAACGATGCTACGGCAGAGGCTATTGTCAAAACTGCCTATGATCAGGGAATGAACCTCTTTGATACGGCTGAATCCTATGGCGATCCCTGTGGTTTAAGTTCCATACGACTCGGGAAAGCACTGGCGAATATCAGGGATAAAGTATACATTGTCGATAAAATCGGCAATTGGGGGCCGAGACCGCCTCTTGACTGGCCGAAGCAAGAGATACCTAAAAACACACCAGAGGCCGTACGTCACTGTACCCATGCCTGCGTAGGACGGCTGAGAACCACTCATGTCGATGTCATGCTGTGCCATAAAGGTAACATAACAGAGCCGGAAGTGTATATTGAAGCTTTTGAATATCTGCGGCAAGAGGGATTTATACGGGAATATGGGCTGTCGACCGGAAGTCTTGATGTACTGAAACATTTTTATGATACGTCTGACGGCAATATGTCGGTGGTTGAGGTGGATTATTCGCTTTTGAACAGACAGCCGGAAGCGGATTTCCTGCCTTTTTGTAAGGAAAAAAATCTCGCAGTTCTTGTAAGAGGCCCTCTTTTCCGTGGGTTGCTTTCCGGAAAATACGATGTGAATACTGTTTTTACAGATTCTGTTCGTTTTGATTGGAATGTAGGAGGACAAAAGAGAGAGGAATACGAAGCAAAAATAGACATGGTCGAAAGATTAAAAAAAGCCGAGAAGGGAATGGATTTGGTTACTGCGGCGTTGCGATTTACTATCTCCAATCGTTTCAACACCGTTGCTATACCGGGCGCGACCTCCCCAGCGCAGGTGAGGAAAAATGCCATAGCAGGCAGTGAACTACTCTCTGATAGTGATTTGGGTATGCTGGATAATATCTGATTTATGCTTTGCGAAAAAGTTACGACTTCATTCTGTTTATGATAAGCTAATATCCGTTTATTACTGCTATAAGCAAAATATGAAATCTTTGCATGCTGATTGAGTCTCTACCTGTTACTTATCATGGCGTGAGAGAATTTCAACAGTATCTTTTTACGATTGCCGGATGCGTTCTTCCGCTCCTTCTATGTCGGCAGGCCGTTGCGAATTAGCGGTGATCTCATCGTATTCCAGGTGCTTGACACAGCCATGATAAAGGGGGAAAAGCCCATTTTCATCCAGTCTGAATTCGCTTAAGGCGCAGTTCCATGTCAGGCCCTGGTATCTGAATTCCCCTCTATGTTCCAATTCAAGTAGAAACTCCACTGCGGCGCTGAATGCTCCGGCATGGGTGACGAGAAGGATATCATTCTCATCAGGGGACATAATCTTGTCCAGAAAAACACCCACTCGGGCCTCCACCTGCGGGCGCCTCTTCGATTCATCCAAAACTTCCGGTTCCCGTGACCACCATGGCCAGTTCAACGTTGAATCGGGAGAGAGGTTGGTAAATTGTTTCCGCAGTTGCTGCAGGTTCATGCCTGTAAAGCTCTCAATGTTGGCAGTGGTGATTTCTCGTATTGCCGGTTCAGGGTAAAAAAACGTCTCGTTGACACATGCAATGATATCAGCAGTCTCCGATGTGCGCCGATAGGGTGAAGCGAATATCTTGCCGCTGAAAGACTCCGCCTTCAGTCTCTCTCCCAACTTGCGTGCCTGCAGCCGGCCCAGGTCACTCAATGGTGGATCGCCTGACGGATATTGAGGTTTTTCCGTTTTTTTTGCTGTTATCGGCTGCCCATGTCTTGTTAAATAGATTCTCATGTATATTTGTATATTCTCCTTTTAAAATTTCACTTGTGAGTATTCAATGACCTGCATCATCCTACCATCATCGTATTGTATTTGACCTACGCAATAGCCTGCATATTTCACGCGTTTTCAGTGGTGCATATGTGGCAAATGTCAAACGCAGCTGTATTCGTATACTGCAAGTGCAGACTTTTGCCGCAGATGCGCCACTGAAGACGCGCCCGTGAGGGTAAACCGCCGTTTGAGGACTCGCTTGTACAGACTGTAAATTTTAAAAGTCTCCCAAATGACACTTAACATCTTGATTTTCAATCCGTTATATTAAATGTTGTCGTTGGTTTATGAAATATGCAGGATAGGAATATCCACCTGAAGATAAGGTATTCAATAGCAGCTTCATTTTTCATTATGATAACACATAGCTAACAATTCAACAATTATAAAACAGTTGAAAGGGCTTTATCCCGAACATTGCCTCTGCCAAGGCGTTTTTGCCGAAACATTGTAACAGCGACGCGATTTCCTCTTTTTTTTGTCAATTCATGCATATTTTCCCGGTCCTGCTGGGAGCCGAGACATATTTTCCACTTCGCCACAGTTTCAGAAGATTGTGAGTAGCGCATATCAGCGACCATTCGCTGCGACATGCATCGGAACCACGTCTCATAAACCGCTCACAGTGACGAACCTCCTTAACCTGACCGAAAACCGGCTCTACTGTCTTACCACGTCTTTTATACAAGTCTCTGCATCTTTAAGTCGATTTAGCCTGCCCTCGCGGTTTCTCAGG
>PUNP01000371.1 GCA_003551785.1 Candidatus Brocadiaceae bacterium
TCTACGACCTCTACTGTACCGTGTCGTGCCGGATCATCAACTACCCGGACCTCCAGAACTTCCACATCGGGTTTCGGGTGTGTCGTTAGCTTTGTTCCCTGGATTTTCGTTTTTACACTTTGTCCTTTGCTGTTTTACCCTTTGCATCCGAGCGAAGCGAGGATCGAATACAAATTTGAGCATTTGAGTGGCGCTTGAAGTGAACATCACGCGGTTTTTTCCGTTCCCTGCTCCGGTCCTGCCTCCATTTCCAATCAACACTTTCCCGGTTGCTCCTGAACCCGGCTGTCTCGCCCTGCACCTGAATCATGTCCTCCTACCTGCAATGCCTGATATAGCGTCCACTTTCCCTTCCTATCCCCAAAAACCTTGCATACAATCGCCAAATGCCTTATCATATATGTATCGCAAACGATTACATAAGGACATGATAGGCATGACAAAAGCTGCACAATCAGATACTCACTTTACCAGAACACAGGAAGCCAACAGCAGGCCCTCACCTGTGCCGGAACGAGAGCATAATGCCACGGACATACGTAAGCACACACCCTCCGGTTTCGACAGGTATCGTGAGGTGATAGAGGTATGGCTGGGTGAGGTCCTTCCTGCAGATGAAGAGAAGCCGCCTCTGACATCTTTGCACCGAAAGCTCCGGGATGAACATGGATGCAAACTCTCATACAGCGCCTTCCGTCGATTCATTAACAATCGCTATCCCGAATACCACCTGGGAACAGCACTCCGGCAAAGCCCTTCCGAACTTTCAGTGATCGAAAATTTCAAAAAACTAAACGAAGCCATGGAAGAAGTGATCGCCCACTTTAACCGGTATGGCCGGTTGCCAGGGGAAAGCGGCATGTAAAGATTCCTGTGGCTCCCATGAACAGACTCCCCCCACCACTGCATTTTCTCAGCAAACATGCGTGTGAAACATCCCCCCTATTGAGCCATGTGAGCCACCAAGAATTCATGTAATTTAGATACCACCCGAACAAAAGTGCAGGCCAAAATTTGCGATATTGGACGCACATCTCTTTTTTTCTTGTGAACAAGGTTAAGGGTGTAAAGTGTTATTGGAATGGGTGTTGGACGGTTTAGAGGGCGATTTTGCACATGCCTTGCAGGCCGAGAAAAACGCGAACGCTGATTTATTAAAAGATGGACCGAAGAAATATTTTGGCAGGTATCGAAGGGCGGAAGTCTGCTCCTACCGTAAAGAAACGGATGCGTAACAACCGGATTTCAGGGATTGGTGGATCAAGCCCTGAAACAAGGGACGCCAAATGACACCCGTGTTGTGGTATAATTTTTGAGAAAATGCACTGCGATTGGATTGTTTTCGGGACCGTATCATTTTCAAAACGATACTTCCCCCCGTCTTGACAATGGGTTACTAAGTGGGTAACATAGGAATCAATCGAATGCAGTATAGTTTCCCCTGTCGGAGGTTGCTATGGCATCACAGGTTGTTATCGAAAATCCAATTCTCAATTCCCCTTTCGAAGAACCTACACGGCACTTTAAATTTTCCGAAGACGGGATCACAGAGGAGATTGAAAATAATCGGCGCATCAGCGCATACTTCGTTCCCGTCCCCAGCACCACCAAGCAAAGCAAAAAAGAACAGCTTTTCAAGACAGAGTGGACCGAGGATCGAATTGAGGAAAATAAATTTATCAACGAGGTGAGGGCGAGGGTAAACTTTTGGCGCAGACGCGACTATCCCGGTATTACACGCACAACCGCACGACTGCTGAGACACTGGACGGACAGCCGGCGTGAACCCCGCCTTTTCTTCTGCCAGATTGAGGCCGCCGAAACCGCCATCTATATCACCGAAGCCGCCAAAAAACATGGCGACGCATGGATCGAAAACAGACTCGATGAAGAAAACCAGCAGTGCAACCCCGGCCTGTCCCGAACAGCTTTCAAAATGGCTACCGGCAGCGGTAAAACCGTGCTCATGGCCATGCTTATTGCCTGGCATACACTCAACAAAGTGGTAAACCCACACGATGTGCGGTTCGGTGACAGCTTCCTGATAGTTACACCCGGACTGACTATCCGTGACCGCCTTAGGGTGCTGCTTCCGAGCGACCCGCAAAGCTATTACAGGCAGTTCGACCTCATTCCGCCGGGCATGGATGATGGTATCAACCGTGCGAATATCATTATCACCAATTTTCACCAGATGATGTGCCGGGAAAAAGATAAAGCTGCAAAACTGACCAAAGAAATACTCGCAAAGGGCGGTGAAAATACCGCATTCAAGGAATCGCCTGCCGAAATGGTGCGGAGGGTATGCAGGGATTTCGGGAATAAAAAGAATATCATCGTCATCAACGACGAAGCCCATCACTGCTACAAACGAAAATCCGAGAAGAAAAAGGTCAAGATGGACACCGATGAGCGACGGGAGTCCAAAACACGCAACCAGCACGCTCAGGTGTGGATATCCGGGTTGGCCGCCATAAAAGACAAAATAGGCATCAAAAACATATACGATCTCTCCGCTACTCCGTTTTTTCTGCGGGGGTCGGGTTATCCCGAAGGAACCCTCTTTCCATGGGTCGTTTCGGACTTCTCACTGATCGATGCCATAGAGGCCGGAATTGTCAAGGTGCCCCGCGTTCCGGTATCCGATGACTCCATGACGGGCGAACTCCCCA
>PUNP01000319.1 GCA_003551785.1 Candidatus Brocadiaceae bacterium
AACTAAGGCCAATCTTTGGCTATTTCGTTTTTTTACCGCAGAGACCGCAGAGGACAGCTTCTATTATGCGCTTAGATTCCGTACATCATCATAAATATCAAAAATCAAAGGCTGGTAGCGTTACTGTCTTGACCGCAGTGCCAATCAGGCAGTCATTTCTTCCACGGGGGCAAGCCCCGTGGAGGTTTGACCCTTTCGTTGAGATTCGCCTCCCCCACAGGCCTTGTGCCCGTGGCTTGCATGACTGACTATCAGGTAAACACAACGCCAACAACAGGGAGACTCCACGGGGCTTGCCCCCGTGGTTATCATGATTAGTTTAAAAGCACAATTAAGATACTAAAACTAAAACTTTACTCGGACTTACGCAACTAAGCTCTAGCCGGTAAAATAAATAGACAGGCTGTACTGAATTTCCCCAAAAACTTATATGTCTGAGATCAATCAAATGGAAAGAGACCTGTTACGTGATTTAGCCAAACGGTATATGGATGTCTGCAGAAGAGCTTCTCAAAATAAAAAACGCGATCTTTGGGAAAGCCATAACAGTCTTATCCCTACCCGCCCGCCCATTTATGTTCGCGCTTTTGCCTGGAATGAGATGCCACAATCCGAATGCGTTTGCGAAGACAGATTTTTACGTCCCTATGAAAACTTTTTTCGTAAAAACCTGTTCCACAGCACGCTCGGAGATGACTATATTTTCGAACCTTGGGTAACCGTAGGGGCTAAGCATAAATGCTCTGGGTGGGGAGTGCAAGTTGATAAAACACATAGTGATGCCTCACACGGCTCCTTTAAAGTCAATTACCCGATACGAGAGGAGTCTGATTTGGAAAAGCTCAGAATGCCGTGGCATGAAATTGACGAAAAGGCTACTGAGGAGGCTGCTGAGCGGCTCGACGATGCTATCGGCGACATCATTCCTATCAATATAGACCGCGGCCCGGCATATCGGATGTGGTCCGGTGATATTTCTACCGACCTCGGCTATTTACGCGGTATAGAGCATTTCATGATGGATATGGCCGTCAACCCCGAATGGATGCATCGCTTTGCCTCTTTTCTTTCGCAAGGCATTTTAAAAACGCATAATGAAGCGGAAGAAAAAGGCGATTGGGGCTTGTGTGCACACCAGAATCAGGCAATGCCCTACGCACGAGAACTCCCCCGCCCGGCGGCAAACGTCAACGGTGTTCAACGCGAGGTTCTCTGGGGCTATATGGCGGCACAAGAATGCACCGGTATATCACCGCAAATGCATGACGAGTTCATTTTGCAGTATCAGATGCCGATTATGAAACATTTCGGATTGATCGCGTACGGATGCTGTGAGGATTTGACAAATAAAATAGATATGCTGCGCCAAATCCCTAACCTCAGACGTATAGCTGTTTCACCTTTCGCCGATGTAGAAAAATGTGCCGAACAAATTGGCACGGATTATGTCATCAGTTACAGACCAAGCCCGTCCGACATGGTCGGTTACGGGCTGGATAAAAGACGCATCGAATCCATACTTGGTCATGCCCTGGAAGTCTGCCGCGGGTGCCATATGGATATAACACTCAAGGACGTTGAAACAGTTCAAGAGGATGTCACTCGCATCAGAAAATGGGTAGCTATCGCGCGTAATATTATTGATAAGCATTTTTAACTATTTTACTTTACAATAATTACAATCTACTATGAAAAAACCTAATATTCTTATTATCATGACGGACCAGCATAACCCCCAAATTGCGGGCTTTAGCGAGAATACCATTGTCAATACGGATGGGCTGGACCGACTTGCGGCACGTTCGACTGTTTTCGACAACGCTTATTGTCAGTCCCCCTTGTGCGTACCGAGCCGTTACAGTTTTTTAACTGGGAAATACATTTATAACTGCTCCGGTTGGGGAAACGGTTCCGTATTGTTTCCGGAACACACCACCATCCCGGGATGTTTGGCACAACACGGATACACGACGAGCGCTGTCGGCAAAATGCATTTTAAGGGAGAGGAACAGATGCACGGCTGGCAGCACCGCCCCTGTGGTGACTTAATCGAATCCATCGCTCCCACGCATCAGCCTGATCCACCGGATACAGCCGACGGACGCTGGAACCGGCATTCAGTGGGCCGTTTCCCTTTTGCAGGAGCAACACATATTCCGGAAAGCCTCCTTACCGATCAGATCATAACCACCGAAAGCCTGGCATGGATGCGCGAATATGCCGCCTCGGGTATCAGCGAGCCGTGGCTGTTCTGCGCCTCTTTTTCTCGCCCACACTTCCCTCTCACCGCACCCGAACGTTACGTGCGCAAATATCTTGAAAGCGATCTGGAACTCCCGGAACTGCCGCCGGATTACTCCGACAACCTGCACCCGCATGATCGCTTTATCGTGGATGATTTCAATCTGCTCAAGTTTTCCAAAGAGCAGCAGCGCCATGCCCTGGCCTCCTATTACGCCTGTGTCGATTATGTCGACGACTGCATCGCCGATCTGATCGATGGGCTCGAAAAGGCGGGCTGCCTGGAGAACACCTACATTGTTTATACTGCGGATCATGGCGATATGGCGGGAGAACATGGCCTGTGGTGGAAGCGCACCTATTATGACGGTTCGGCCCGGGTTCCGCTGCTCGTCTCCGGCCCGGATATCAAAGAGGACGACAGAGTA
>PUNP01000345.1 GCA_003551785.1 Candidatus Brocadiaceae bacterium
ATTATTCACCTTATTTCCGATCAAATTCTCGACTTTTTCAAACATTTCATCGAAATCGACAGGCTTGTTCATGAAATCGGAGACCGGCAGCCATTGTTCATCGATATCGCCCGGACCGAACCGCATCGGAGGTTCCCGATTGATTGCCGTCAGCATGAGCACAGGAACATCCTTGAACTCTTCGCGATAATGTTTTAATTTTCGTGCCAGCGAAAACCCCGCGGTCATATCCTCGGGGAACATGACGTCCAGGAGAACCAGGTCCGGCCTGCACCTGGCCATGCTCGTCAAGCCGCTTTCGATGTCATGCTCCATCCCGACTTCGTAGCCTTTGTCCCGCAAAACGGTCGCCAGAGCATTGCTCAGCTCTACATCGTCATCTACGATAAGAATATAAGCCATTATTCTTCTCCTAAAAATAGTCAAGAGCCTTGATTTTCTGCAACCGAATTTTGTCCCTCACCTCAACCACCTGCAACTTTTCCAGCAGTTCCCTGGCCTCGGTGTCGGCGGTTTCTTCAGCCGCCTGCCTGTAGAGATTTATCAGGCATTGGTCGAGCTGAAGGGCGACATCCAGCACCTCGGAGGCGGAAGCATCCGGTGGCAGGCGCGTGCTGTCGGTGAAGCAGCGCTCATCGGCCGCCTCCGGCTCAACGGGCAGACGCACCCGCTTTATCCTCTGTATTTCCCCGGGTTCGCGTTTGCTCAAAAACTCGTTGATCCGCCGCCGGTGGCGGCTCATGTAGTCCGCCAGCATCCGAACTCCGTCGCGTACGCTGTGGCTTGAAATAGCAGCGTAATAATCGGCCAGCATATCTTCAAACCGCTCTGCATGTACCAGTACGTCACCAACTGTGATCTTAGCCATTTGCTGAAATCCTCCCAGCCTGAATTTTACGTGTAAGTTGAGATTTAACAGTATATCTTATGGTGAAAATATTTTTGTTCTTTTGCATGTTTCGGTGTTGATTTCTTTCGAGCTTGCCCAAACCGGACGCATACCGAGAAGGATTGACAACCGTATGTTATTGGTAAATATTAGTGCTATCAGCATGACCAGGGGTTTGGCCGAAAAGGTGCAGGCGGAATGTATGACAGGCATCTTGCCTGTCCAGGCGCACGCAGGGATGCGTGCTATACGAATGACAGCCACCCTTGCCTCACTATACAGCTTATGTTGCATCTTTTCGGCCAAGCCCCTATACCATGTGCTTTTTCCACCACTTTCACATCCAAGTAATACACTATTATTTATCATTCTATGTCTTTCCCCGCGATCCCGTTCTCGGTTAGATTGATATCCGGCAGCCCGCTGTTGGCCGGCAAGATATTGTCTTCTACATCGAGATATTCAACCCTCCCGTCGGTAAACAGATAGTTCCTCTCACCTCCCCAACTCCACCAATCGTTCTCACCACCAGAGTGGTTGTCCAGCCATTCTGCTGCGAGAGCTTTTTTTCCCGGTGATTTGACCCGATTGAGTGTCTGGGGGGTCGATGGCCTTATCAAGCTGGTATTCCAGGTATATTCCGGATCGTCCATTTCATTAATCTGCTGTGGCGAATGGTAGAAACTCAACGAATACGCGTATGATGTTGACTCCCACTGATCTGGCGCCGTGTTGTCGGTGGGACAGTACAGCACGGTCGGACTTTCTGTCGATGCATTCCCTATGTACGGGCCTACCGTCTCTCGCCAGCCTCGCCCCATCCACAGCCAGTATTCAGGATCGGAGCTGACCGGATCCTCGGCCCATGGAAAGACATCGTCGTACTCATTCAGGTAAAGTATAAAGGCGATTCCGATCTGGCGCATATTGCCCGTGCATGCGGCCTGGTGTGCCTTTCCACGCACTCTGCCCAAAACCGGCATCAGCATCGCCGCAAGGATAGCAATAATTCCAATCACGACTAACAATTCTATGAGCGTGAAAGATTTCTTCATGACATATCTGCTCTTTAACTCGTCCTTAATACTTCGCAAGGAATATAATATTGCAATAAAAAATCTATTCAGAATTCATCGTAGAACCAATCACCTTCGACCATACCTTTTTTACGGAACACATCGATCACCGCTTCTATCATCGGCGGGGGACCGCACAGAAAGCCCTGGCGTTTTCTGTTTTCCTCCAGGTGTTTTTCAACGGCAAGATGGATGAAGCCCGTCTCACCGTCCCATTCGTCGCCTTGTTCCATATCGGAAAGCGCATAAACAGCCTGGAAATTCGGATATTCGGCCTCCAGCCGTTTCATTTCATCGAGATAAAAGACATCACGGCACGCACGGCAGCCGAAAAATAGACTGCACGAACGCTGCGGCCATCTGCTCAGAACTGTGTATATAATGCTCCGCATAGGCGCCATACCGCATCCCCCCCCTACGTTGACGATTTCCACATCCGGGTCTTGATTCAGTTGAAATTCTCCGAACGGACCGGTGAAAGTAACGCTGTCGCCCACCTGGATATTGTGTAGATAAGTCGAACCTATACCGTCGGGAACGAGTCGGACGATAAGTTCGATGACATTTTTTTCATGTTCGGGATTGCTGATCGAGTATGCGCGATAGACGGGGCCTTCGGGCGAGGGGGCTTCTACCTGAACGTACTGGCCGGCCCTGAACTCGATTTCTTCGGGTTCGTCCAGCGAGAAGCGCAGGAAACGGA
>PUNP01001004.1 GCA_003551785.1 Candidatus Brocadiaceae bacterium
ATGAGCGTGCTGAAAATGACAAATTTCCTTTTCTTTGCAGGGTGTCAACAGCATCATCTATGGTTGTGTTCTCCCACTTTACGGAAATTCGTTCCTGCAAAACGGATTTGATATCAAATCCGTCATTAGCCTCAAATCTACGTTCATCCGTTTGTTTACGAGTTGGCGATTCGTTGAGATTACCTTCACTTGCAAAAAGGCTCTCTTGCGATATGAAAATTATTGAAACCCAAAGCCCTGCGTAGAATAAAAACTTAATTTTTAGTCTCTTGTTCATTTTCCCCTCCTTTGAACCTATTATATGATCTCTGTACATACTTGATTATATCATAGACGATAGCTGCTTGTCAAGCTTTTTTCGTAATGCTGAATTTGCATCCTCAGTAAATGTTGAATGTGGGAAATTAAGGTAATTCCAATACGCTAAAAAACTTATAGCGCAGCTTCCTCTCGTCAGTTGATAGATATTGCGGAAAAAAATGTTCATCAGGACGTTATGCCGCTATTGCTCTCGACAGCAAAACCATCGATCTTAGAGTCTCTACCGTTCCCTCCAAATTTTGGGAAAGGTCTGTTATCAGGCTTTTAGATTTACATGTTGAACCCTATTTGCTTTCCTCAACATTATCCGTTGTGTTAGCCAGCGATTGGTACGACGCCTTTGGTCTCATTGTCGTGAACCGTATGAACCTTCTCAACCGGAGCTTGAATGTTTGGGATTGAAGACCGGCCAAAGTCTGGGGCTGATACACGAACCGATATGCGCAGGCAGCATCTGCGTCTTCGTTTGTTAGAATTGCTGCAAGAAAAAAAAAGCGCAATTGATGACAAGACTGTCAAGCAATTGCGCACTAATGATGAATAAATAAATATTCTTAATTTTTAGCCAGGTTACCGGCGGCTTTTTGAGCTTTGCGGATAGTTTTAATCCTCTCTTCCTCTTTTCTTTTGCGAATTTCCGAGGGTTTCTCGAACCGCGCAGTGCTGCGCATTCTGTTCACAACGCCCTCTTTATCACAAATTTTCTTGAACCTTCGCATGGCCTCATGAATATCTTCGTTAGGCTTTACAAGTATCTTTGCCATCTGGGTAAAATTCACCTCCTTCTTCCCGCTTAAAGTTCCACTTATTAAAATCTACCCGCTAAAAGATTTTCGGCGGATAAACTTAATAATTTTCATTTCCTTTTTGATTTTATTATTTTACCAATATAGCAGGTTTTAGTCAAATGTCTCTAAGTCTTATAGCAAACAATATGTCTGGGGGGGGCTGAATGAATTCACAGAATAAAGGTTTTATTGGATATTCCAACCGTTTGCTTTGGGAATTGGTAATAAAATATGTTATAATACTTGACGTGAGCTGGTGAAGAGCTAAAAACTGTATTAGGCACGGTCTAAAATTATGATAGATTTAGGTAAAACGAACAGAATAATGGGGTTAGTTTATCGCTCCTTAATCTTTTTTTGCTTTTTTACAGGTTTTGTCGTGCCCGTAAAATCTTTTGCAGAATCAAATAGCGATGGGCAGGACGGAGTTGCAGTTTATGTAAATGATTCCCCGATTACCATAAACGAACTGGAAAAATTTGTTAAAGTTTTTTTTCTCTCTGAGGATATGCGGCCGCGTTGGGAAATGGCACCGTCTTCTGAGAGATTGCGGGTAAAGGGCGATGCGCTTGAACTGTTGATAGAGCGGAGAATCCTCGCTATAGCGGCCCGGGAAAAGTTGGGTGACAGGCCTCAATTAGATGCACATATCAATGAGACGGTGAACAGAATGTTAGCTGAATTGAAAAGTAAGCATGAATCCAGAGTCAACCTGTTAAATGAAATGCATGAGATGGGTATAACTTTAAGTGAGTGGAAGGATTTTCAAGCTGAAACCGTTCTGGCGCAAGCTTATGCCGCTGAGAAATTAGGCCCCCCGCATGTCCGACCGGCGGAAATGAAGGAATATTATCTAAATAATAAAGGTGACTTTCAAGAGCCGAAAAAAATTTATTACAGAACCATTTTTGTTGCGCCAAGGTTCAGAGAAACAAAAGAGGATGCAAAGAAGCGAGCGCAGCATATTGTTGAACTCCTGAATGAGGGCCATGATTTTACTGAACTTGCACGGCAATATTGTATTAATTATGATGAAGAAAAGGAGGGACTGCAGGTTGTAGAGGTGCCCTCCGATAACCCCGATTGGCGCCCTCCGATTATTCAAGACCTTCAGCCCGGGGGCATCTCCGAAGTAATTGAACGTGGAGAAACTTTTGCCGTAGCAAAATTTGAAGAAATACTGCCGGAAAGAATAAAAGAATTTAGAGAAGTGCAGGAACCTATAAGGCGAAAATTAGCTGATGAAAAAAGCCAGAAAAACCATGAACGTTTTGCTCAATCATTAAGAGAAAAAGCTGACGTGCGTTTTACTAAGACCGGTGAGGCTTTAGTCGGGAAAGAACAAAACTTGTTTTTACGTTAAATTAACCTCAAATTTGATGATATGATTATGGATTTGAAACAGCCCAGTATGATGATGGAAGCAGAGAAGAAGGATGAAAAAAAGGAGGAAAGACCTTTTGCCGAGCGTCTTTTCAAGTCACGCACTATCCTGGCGTCGAAAAATGTTTCTAAAGAACTTTCTGAAGCAATTAATGCCAAATTACTTCTTATGGATG
>PUNP01000811.1 GCA_003551785.1 Candidatus Brocadiaceae bacterium
AACCTCCTTAATAGGGTTAATCCCAATAATAACTGAATCAAAAATTCCGTTGGCTGATGATGTATGCATCAGCCAACGGAAAGAATTGTAAAACATTATTATTTTTGGATCAACCGAGAATTGCCTTGAGGTCTTCTTCAGGAGTGGAAATCGGTTTGATATCGAATTTGTCCACCAGCACGTCCAGAACTTCCGGTTCGATAAATGCCGGCAATGACGGGCCGATCCGGATGTCCCTGACTCCCAGGTGCAGCAGGGTCAGCAGTATAGCCACCGCTTTCTGCTCGAACCAGGAAAGAACAAGCGACAGCGGCAGGCCGTTCACATCGGTGTCGAAGGCGTCGGCAAGCGCCAGCGCTATCTGCACCGCACTGTAAGCGTCGTTGCACTGCCCGACATCCAGCAGGCGCGGTATGCCGCCGATATCGCCGAAGTCGAGCTTGTTGAACCGGTACTTGCCGCAGGCCAGTGTAAGGATAACGCAGTCGTCCGGCACGGCCTCCGCCAGCTCGGTATAGTAATTGCGTCCCGGTTTGGCGCCGTCGCAACCGCCGATCAGGAAGAAATGCTTTATAGCGCCGTCTTTGACGGCATCAATCACCTTATCGGCAACACCCATAACGGCGTTATGACCGAATCCGATCGGGATGGTCTTCTCCGGCTCGGAACTGTCAAACCCGGGCTGCGCCAGCGCGGCGTCAATCACCGGTGAGAAATCGCGGTCGTCGATATGACGCACTCCCGGCCAGCCGGTGGGCCCGCTGGTGAAAATCCTGTCCTGGTACCCGTCCGCCGGTTTCATTATACAATTAGTGGTCATTAATATCGCGCCCGGGAAATCAGCGAACTCTTTGCGCTGTTCCTGCCAGGCCCCGCCGTAATTACCGACCAGATGATCGTATTTTTTCAACTGAGGATAAGCATTGCATGGAAGCATCTCACCGTGGGTATAGACGTTGATGCCTTTCCCCTCGGTCTGTTTCAGCAGCGCTTCAAGATCACGAAGATCATGTCCCGAAACCACTATTGCTTTGCCCTCAACCGGTGCGATATTGACATTGGTCGGTTCAGGATGCCCGAAAGTATTGGTGTTGGCGCTGTCGAGCAGCTGCATCGCTTTGAGGTTGAGTTCACCTGTTTTCAGTGCGTAGCCGAGCAGGTCGTTCGTGTCAGTCGGTTCGCTTGCGACGAAATCCAGGATTTCATGGAAAAGCGCATAAGCCCCATCATCTTCAACACCTAAAACTTCCGCATGGTGAAGGTAGGCGCCGGCGCCTTTAAGACCGTAAATAATGGTTTCCTGCAATCCGGCTACAGCATTTCCGTATTTTTCACGTTTAACGTCAATGCCGAATTGATGCCCCTGTTGGGCCATCTCATCCAGATTGCCGGCAGGGGTCCACTCTTTGGCCCAATCCGGCCCGCTGGTGCCCGGCGACAGGACGCGTTTGAGCGTACCACCGTTCAGTTTTTTCGCTTTGTCACGCATATCTTCCGTCTTTTTGATAAGCTGCTGGAAAGCCTCGGGATCAAAGTTGGTGTTGGTGAGCGTGGTAAACATTGCGTAGGGTACGAATGCATCCACTTCCGGGTCGGTCTTACCTTTTTGTCGTGCGCTGTGGGCGAGGGCCGAAACCGACTTGAGCCCCTGCACCAGGTTGTCCTGAAGGGCCGCAACGTCCGGGTCCTTGCCGCAAACACCCACCTTTACACATGCTTCTCCTTGCGCCGCCTGTTCACATTGATAACAAAACATCGACATGATACTACCTCCTATAAATAGAGTTAAACTGATTAAAATAAACTGATACGATCAGACAAGATGTCTGTCATAACGTATAGCACGCATCCCTGCGTGCGCCCCTGACAGCAAGATGCCTGTCATACTTTCCGCCTGCAGCATTTCCGGTCAAGCACCTTGAAAAAATGCTCACTCCGAAACGCTTGAAAACGTCCACTGCGAGCTTCTTTTTAGTAAAGCTGCTAACAACTTCCACTCGATTTTATCATGACCAAAAGCATTTTCGATTGTTCTTCGGCGTTCAAGGCATGAGGCACATCCGCGGGCATAAGCACGCTCTGTCCCTCACCGGCGGTTACATCGCTGCCGCCGATAGTCAGCCTCAGACTGCCCTCAAGCACCTGAACAAGTGCGTCGAAGGGGGCGGTATGCTCGCTCAGGCTCTGCCCTTTATCAAAAGCAAACAGCGTAACACTGCCGCCGCCGGTGTCGATCAGTGTACGGCTGACAATCGAACCATCCGAATATTGAACTAATTCACCTAATTTGACCGCCTCGCTGTGCGGCATGTTTCCTGCATTTCTATCTTTTTCGCAACATGACATCGCCTGTTACCTCCAGTTAAGTTGAATAAAAAACTACACATTTGCTACCTTTGCATTTCTCTTTCTGCATGAGTAAGAACGGGCAGACAGGCATAAAAGAAAAAGATTAAATATCCTGACTAACCATGGGCTGAATGACATTATCCATGATAATACCAAATGCCACTTCACGCCACCTCATTGTGAAGAAGTCATTATTCTTTCAATTCACCTCTTATAGATACTTCCTTAACATTGACAGCCAGGTCGCTCCCCGACTTTTCTACTGCCGATTTTGCTATAGCCAGCAGCCCATGACAGCAGGGCACTTCCATATGAGC
>PUNP01000640.1 GCA_003551785.1 Candidatus Brocadiaceae bacterium
CTCCGTTAACCCCTATTTCGGCCACACCGTTCACGACACCGATAGGGCTGGTGAGCATTGGGCTGATTTTAGCTATAAGCGGCAGGTCAACGGCATTTCTGACAGCCTTTACGGTATTGAAGATAGTATCCTCCACCGCACCGCCCCGGAAGGTGATAGACCCGTGCGGGCAGGAAGTGTTCATCTCGATAGCGTCGGCACCGGCAGCCGCCACTTTTTTAGCGGCCTCAATCCAGCCTTTCTCCGTTATGCAATTTATACTTGGTATGATTTTTATGTCAAGTTCCGATTTAGCCGCCGCTACTTCGTCGGCATAGCGGTCAATATCCCAATCGCTTGCCTGCTCATAAGACATGAAGGTGAGCGTACCTTCTTTTCCCATCTTCCGTTCGATAACCTTATATCGCGGCGAGGGGTCTTCCCGGCAGACTTCTTCTTCAAAATAACTTTTCATTATAGCCGCCGCCGCTCCAAACTTCTGGCACCGGCGAAGCTTCTCTACGTTTTCTGTAATTCCCGCCGATGAAATGATAATCGGGTTTTTTAATTCCAATCCAGCAAAAGTTGTTTCCAATCCCACTTTTTTTCTCCTATTGAAGCTCTTTTTAATTTAATTCAATTAATTTATTTATCCGTAAATTCACTCCGAAAATGGAATGCCATTCGGCGTATCAGGAGGTATCGACCAGATGAACGGAAAAGCGTTGTTCGTCATCAGTCGGAAGGCAGCTTTCAGCCCTCAGCGTCCCGAACCGGAGCGCTACAGACAGGAATGTCTGTGCTACGCAATTTCTCTTTTTATGTCGAGCCGTTATAATACTCGTTGCTTTAAATATTTTCAAGTGAAAACCAAAGCGTTTTATGGTAAAATAATACCCATCTTGATTTGTCGCTATTACACGGACAAATGAATCATTTTTTATTCGTCAAATTAAATGGACAAATGAGAACCAAAAAGCTAAAACCCCTTTTTTACATCATGTGCTTGACTTTGTCGGCATTATATCTCTGCTATTCTTCCTCATTATACGGTGAAGGGGGGTGGACTCCGCATACAGGTGTTTTTGATTTCAGTATTGTGCATGAAGATATTGCGGAAGAAGCTGTTGAGCATGCGATCGCTTTAATCGCTTTCGGGCAAACCCGACAAGGTATTCGTCAACTTCGTCGATTGGTGCGAAAGCACCCTGAAGCCGACTGGGTCGGCACGGCCAATTACTATATGGGGATCGGGTCATTTCAACTGGGCAGGTACGAGAGGGCTTTTAATTTTTTAGATACTTTTATTTTGTCACAACCGGAGACGCCGGATATTGCGATTGCACGAAAGTTGCAGCTTGAAAGCGCTAAAAGGTTAGGAGAGGATAGTATTAATACCGCTAAACCCTTATTTGACAAATTAATAGCGGAAGCTTCCGGAGCGGATTTTTTAGCCGCGGTGCGGTGGACTTTGGCTGAGCTGTATTTCGAGCTGAGGCGCTATCATGATGCGATGGGCGCATATATGGATTTCGTTGATTTTCACCCTTTTCATCCCGATGCCGGAGAGGCGTGGTTTAAAATTGCAGAGTCCAGTTACAGGGTTGCCCTGGGTATTGAAAGGGCGCAGCAGTACCTGGATGAAGCGGAGGCGGCTTTGGAGGATTTCCTATCCCACTTCGAGACCCATGAAAGGGTGGAGGATGCTCAAGTTATGCTCGAAGACATACGTTCACGTCAGGCTAAACGCAGTTTTATGGTTGTAGATTACTATCTGGAAATCAAAGAAAACCCGTATGCCGCGATGTATTACCTGCGCCGTATCATGGACAGATTTGAGGCGGAGATCGCTGAAAATGCTCATAAACGCTATAATCAGATCAAATCCGAACTCGAAAGCCCGCCGCCGGGTGAGTTTTTGCCTATGACGATTCAGGGTATAATAGTCAGAGAATGAATATGACATTAGCCCGCTTTCCACTTCTGAAAATTGATATGCTCACAGATTATGAATAAAACACTTTATTACTTATTTACGTTGCTGCTCGTTTGTGCGTTTTATGGGTGTGGATATACTACTGATCGCCTTATACGCGAAGATATGGGCAGCGTTTATATCTCCTACTTCGAGAATGATACCCGACGACAGGGGTTGGAGGTGGATTTGAGACGCGCGCTGTCGCAGGAAATTAAATTGCATGGCGGAATGACCATTGACACCAAAGATGATGCTGACAGCTTTATCGACGGTCAAATTCTCGATTATTCTATTAGCGCCATTACCAGAACTACCGATGACGATGTGCTGATGAAGCGTATCACAGTCCATATTCGATACCGCTGGGTCGATGGGTTGAGCGGAAGGGAACTTCTACAGTCCACGGAGTTGAGACGCAATGTTTACCTGGCCGTAGGGCATCAGGAAGCAGAAGCGGTCAGGGCTTTTCAAGATGTAGCCCAGGATGTTATTGAAAGCCTGGAACGACGGTGGTGACTATTGGAAAGTACCACCAGGGGTTTGGCCGAAAAGGTGCAAAATGGTAAATCCTCAGTGAACCCCGTTCAGATTGTGAACTATGCGGCAATGCCAGAAATCGGGATCGGGATCGGGATCGAAAAAATGGTTTTAGGGCATGAAAAACTCGACGTATATCGGCTTGCAATCGGTTATGTAGCATGGGTA
>PUNP01000519.1 GCA_003551785.1 Candidatus Brocadiaceae bacterium
ATCGTCACTGCGCATCGAGCCCATCTCCTACTACGCCATGCGGTCGGGGGAGAAGATCGACCGGACCCCCTACGATGCCTTCTCCGAGCAGCCGCGGCGATGGGAGGGGAATGCAGCGGATCCGGTCGAGGCACGCGCCGCGCTCGAGCGGATGGCCATCCTGGACGCCGCCGGCCTCGAAGAGGCGTACCAGGAGGAGCTACAGAGTGCGATGCGGCGGTTCGCGGAGCGTCCCGGTGCTCGAATCGTGCTCGCCGAAGGGCTCGTCGAGCAGCGTCGAGTTCCCGATGCCATCCAGAAGGGGCGGGCGCTGCTGCGCGAGTTCGACGGCGAGTACGACGTGCGCCTCCTGCGCGTCATCTTCCCCCTCCCCTGGCGGGAGGCGCTGATCCGGGAGGCCGAGCGGGCCAACCTGGATCCGATGCTGATGGCGGGGCTCATCCGGCAGGAGTCCTTCTGGCAGCCCCGCGTCGAGTCGTGGGTCGGGGCGGCCGGACTCTCCCAGATCATGCCGGCAACCGGCGCATGGCTGGCACCCCAGGTCGGGATCCAGAGCTACCGGCGGGAGATGCTGGAGAACCCGGAGATCAGCCTCCGCATGGGCACCTTCTACCTGGCGAGCCTGATCCGGCGGTACGATGGCCACGAGGATCTGGCGCTCGCCGGGTACAATGCGGGGCCGGCCCGCGCGGACCGCTGGCGCGGGCAGCTGGGGCATGGTCGGGACCAGGACATGTTCCGCGAGCGCATCCCCTTTGACGAGACCAATCACTACGTGAAGGTCGTCCTGCGGAACCGCGCCGTGTACAGCTTCCTCTACGAGTAGAAGGGAGAGGGATGGAGCTCGGGGTCCTCCGGAGAGACGTCCGCCTAAGCGGCGCCCCCTTGCGAAGTTGAGATCCCTCTCCCAACATTGAGATCCGTCCGTTTGTCTCCGGCCCTCAGCCTTTCCCCGTAACGGAATCGATGCGCCTGGTCTTCTCCATCTTCGCCCTTGCTGCGATCGCAGCGATTTCGACCACGGAGGCCGCGGCCCAGACGCTTCGTGGCTCGCCGGCGAGCGTGGAGCGGATCTATCAGCAGGCGCTCGGGCACGATCTCCACTTCTACGAGACGGGAGCCGGCGTCTACCGCGCCGTCGAGCGCGGCACGCTGGTCCGCCTGGACGGGAACGAGAACTACCGTACGCACAACGTCAGCTATCCCTTCGCGCTCCAGATCGCGGAGGTCTTCGTAAATCGGCTGGCGGACCAGTACCGGGCCGCGTGCGGGGAGCAGATGGTGGTGACGAGCGCCGTCCGTCCGCGCTCCTTCCGGCTGGCGAACAGCGTCTCCCGCTCGGTCCACCCCACCGGGATGGCCATCGACCTCAGGCGGCCCACCGACCCGACCTGCCTGCGGTGGCTGAGGCAGACCCTCCTCTCCCTCGAGCGGACCGGGGTCATCGAGGCGGTCGAGGAGCGGCGGCCTCCCCATTTCCATGTGGCCATCTTCCCGCGGCCGTACCTCCAGTACGTGCAGCGGCGCACCGATGATCCGGTGCTGGCCTCCGCCGTTCCGGTGGAACCGATGGAGGTGAGCGACGCCACGAGCTATCAGGTCCGCCCGGGGGACACCCTCTGGTCCATTGCCCAGCGGAATGGGACGACCGTGGATGCGATCAAATCCGCGAACCGCCTCTCCAACCCGAACATCCAGGCCGGCCAGACGCTCGTGATCCCCGCCCGTTGACCATTCGGGAAGTTTCTCTGTAAGGAATTGCGAACATTGTAGTTGCGGGCGGTGCGGCACCGTCCTTGCCATTCCTCCGGTCATCCCTCGAACCGGAGGCTATTCCATGCGCAAGATTCCAGTGCGGGCCCTTCCCGCCATCATGATCGCTGCCGCCTTTTCCTTCACCAGCGTCTCGTGCGCCCAGCTCGGCGCCCTCGACGAGCTTCTCGGCGCCGTCCTCGGCGGGCCGGGCGGAGGCGAGGCGGTCGTCCAGGTCCTGGGCGTCGACACGCGACGCCAGCAGATCCAGGTCCGGACGCAGGACGGACAGCAGGGAGGCGTACTGTACGATCAGCAGACGCGGGTCCTCGATCCGCAGGGGCGCTACATCGCGGTCCGGCAGCTGCAGCGTGGCATGGTCGTGGCCATGCGGGTCCACGAGGTCCAGCAGGGGTACTACGCGGAGATCGTCCAGGTCCGGGATCAGCAGCCCGGTGCCCAGCAGCCTCAGCAGCCGGGGACCGGACAGATCCAGGGGAACGTGGGAGCAGTGGACCGTGCGGCCGGCCGCTTCGAGCTGGAGAGCCTGCAGGGGCCCACCGTGGTGATCGTCATGCCACAGAACCCTGCCCAGACCGATCAGGAGCGCTTCAACCGGTTGGAGCGCGGGGCGGTTGTGAATGTGGAGGTGCGACAGCTCACCGAGCGGGAGTTCGAGCTGATCCGCTTCGTGCAGTAGTCACGCAACGCGGGTTTATTCGCGGGACAGTGAGACGCCCGGAGAGGACGGCCTCTCCGGGCGTTGCTGTGTACGGAAGTCACTCCAGCTCCGAGAAGAAATCGTCACCCGAGCGGCAAGCCGCTGTCCCGAGTCCAGCGGATCCGCTAGCGGCGCCTCAGCTGTCCGTCTCGCCCGCGGCCCGGCCGACCGCTCTGGTAAGCACGCCG
>PUNP01001010.1 GCA_003551785.1 Candidatus Brocadiaceae bacterium
CCCCATCCCCACTTCTCTGAAAGAGATGTTTAACATCACTCTTCGAGGAAAACAGCTTACGCCCGCCATTCTTATACCAGCGACTGGCTCTATACCATACAACAAGCTTAATGGTTACCTAAAATCGCGTGTAAGGGGCATATCAAAGGCCCAAAAACACCTTATTTCCATAAAAACACATCACTTGTCGAGGGCGGCCCCCACCAACCCACTGCTTTTGCCACGATATCGGCGCGGTTGAAAGTTACGTGACAGTTGTATTTTTTATAAAAATTCATTTCTTCCCCAAAATTTGGTTTCTGAGCCTTTCACCAAATAGCTTTCCATCCCGAACATTGGATTGGACATCTGCAAAAGCAAGGTAAGTATTCAGCGAACTACGCTGGTTACTGCGTTCTCTCACCAGTAGTTGAAGGTTGAACGGCTACCCCAACGTGTTGAATTTTATTGCCTTATTGTTGTCAAACGGAGGGGAAAAGCAGCCTTCAACTGTGAATGGAACATGTTCCCCCATTCTTTTGCACTCTTCCATTCAGAAGAAGTTTTTCCTTCTATAATGTATTCAGAATGTCCGTCTATGGTGAGCCACTGCTGGTTATAATGATCTCGGAACTTCAAAGTGATTTTTGCTGATTCTTCTTCATCTTCTATTGTCATAAACATTCCATGACTTGTATCCGATGTCGGAGAATTTTTATCAATGATTTCATTTACAAAAACTTCGGTAAAGCCATAGCCACCTGCATCCTCTTCTATTTTCCATATATGGTCATGAGCGACAAACCATGCCACAATATTATAGCCTTCAATACTATCGGCCAGCCAATCGTCAAATGATGATACACTACGCCCCCGCTTACCTGAACTGGTTGGGGAATGATGTGTCATTATTATTGTCGGCACATCTGGATTGTCGTTAAGTGTATCTTGCAGCCATTGATCCTGGGCCGGTCCTATCGTAGTTTCACCCGGTTTTCCATGACCATCCTCATCAGATAATGCAATAATTCTAATGCCGTTAACTACTTTACTAAAAAAGTTGATAGGAAAAAGCAACTCTCCATCTTCGAAGTCGTGGTTTCCTAAAATATATGTCCAGTCGTGAAGAAGGTTATTCATGGAATTATTAAAATCCACAACATAATCAGAATCATCTTCGACAAGGTCGCCCAGGATAACCGCATAATCGGAAAGCCCTAATAAATTCACATCTCTTACGCTTACATCTAACCCCCCAGCATATGCGTCCGGGCGTCCCACATGAGGATCGGCGCCCACCCACCAGGTTATTCCCCCAGACAAAACCCCGGTAACCTCTGCGGGGCGCCGGGCAAAGTCTTCATCCCGTTGCAGGCTAAACTCCCGCGCCGTCCTTGCAGCCTCCATGCGGACACCGAAAGGCTGGTCTCGATCCTCCACCAAGTCCAGCAGCACGGGCATTTCCCTGTCCGAAAGCTCAGCTACAGGCTCCGGGGCCTTTTTTACCCAATTTGCGCCGATGATCCGCCCGTGGCTCTCGTGCCCGGATATGTCGTAGGCTATGCTACCCATACCTTCATCCAGAGGCCATTGACCGACAAGGCCCTCTTCATACGCCGTCGAAGGCTGTTGCTTAATATCACGAATCTCGTCCTCGGAAAAAGCGCGATCATAGATGCGCACCTCGCCGATTTTTCCATCCATAGTGCTCCAGGCCATCTCGTATTGATCGAGGATTTGTCCGATGTAAATATCGAAGTCTGGGTTCGGATAATGGCCTCCGGACCATTCTGCAACCCTCATAATTTCATCATCGACAATATTATAGATGTGACCGTCTCTCCACATGCCGCCGATAAGTGTCCATTCACCCGCAGGAACTTTTCCTTTTCTCGTAAATGCCTCACCCGTACCGTCTCCCAGCTGGAACCTGACTTCGCCGTCCCTTATAAAAAATTTTATTCCTTTCCTCCCCCACCCGGCTCCTGTAAATAGTATCGCATGGTCTCCCTCAGCGTCGTTAATCTTCACCCAGGCAAGCACCGTGACTTCTCCGCCCTCTGCAAACTGCTTTTGGGGCGCGCGGACGCAGGCTTCTTCTACGGCGAATTCCAATGCGTAGGGCAATTCATCGCCTGCACGTGCATTTCCGTGGATGCCGAAGGCCACCGCAAGTAGCAAAACGCATAAAGCAAAAACCGACACAAAACGAAATTTTCCGTTTATCGTCATCTCAATGCCCCTGTTATTTATGAGTGTAAGTATCAAGTGAACCACCTGCCTGCAGCAGACAGGCGTTGGCCACTGTAGAACATATGATATTCGATACTGACTTCCAGTCTTCCAGTCAATTATCAGTTTAGCAAATATATCCCCCACCTGTCGAATGAAGACGGAAAAATCTTTTTATGCCGGGCCTAAATTCTCAAATTGTTGTTTTCTATAATTGTCCCCATAATCTCTGTCACGTTTGTTTTCGGCGTTACTGCAAAAAGTCATTTTTGCTTGAGATAAAAGAAATTTGATGCGGTTGGTCGGCGGCAGTGCCGAACCGGGCGCGAGCATGTCCCATTCATAGTTGAAGGTTGAAAAAAGAAAGAAAATGGCTACTCCCTCTGATTTATTGTAAAATCAGAGTTTTCCCAAAACCCTTTTAAAGGAGGAGTAGCCATGAAGAAGG
>PUNP01000431.1 GCA_003551785.1 Candidatus Brocadiaceae bacterium
AGGTTGTAAGTTTTAAGTTTTAAGTGTTAAGTAACGGAAACGATGGCTTAGGGTATAGAGCTTAGAGCTCAGGGGAACGGCTGCGGCAGATGGCTTAGAGCTTAGGGCTGAGAGGTTAGGGTTACGGCAAACGGCAAACGGCAACGGCAAACGGCTACGGCAACGGCAAAGGCGAACGGCAAAGACGAACGGCAAAGACAAAGACAATTTGCTGTGGGGGTTAGGGTTTGTTTTTTTCATACCACTCAATGGTCCTTCTCAACCCTTCATCAAAATCCACCTGCGCACGGAATCCGAACTCGCGCTCGGCACGGCTCGTGTCCAGACACCGCCTGGGCTGCCCGTCAGGCTTTTCCGTGTCCCACCGTATCTCTCCCTCAAAACCTGTGAGCCCAGCTATTTTTCTTGCAAGGTCGCCTACAGTTATCTCACACCCTGTACCTATATTCACCGGCTCAGGGCTGTTATAGTGTTCGGTCGCCCTGAGTATGCCCTCAGCAGCATCTTCTGCATAAATAAACTCGCGCGACACCTTTCCCGTGCCCCAGGCGGTGATGTGATCCGCTGCGGATTCGCGCGCGTCAACGCATTTTTTGATCAATGCCGGTATCACATGGCTCGTGCGGGGATCAAAGTCGTCGCGCGGGCCATAAAGATTCACCGGCAGAAGAAAAATACCGTTGAAACCATACTGCTGCCTGTACGACTGGCACTGCACAAGGAGCATCTTTTTGGCCAGCCCATACGGCGCATTCGTCTCCTCCGGATAGCCGTTCCAGAGATCCTCTTCCATGAAAGGAACCGGCGTGAATTTCGGATACGCGCATATGGTGCCTATCGCAACAAATTTTTCCACCCCCCTCAGCCGGGCTTCCTCGATGAGCTGGACGCCCATCATCAGATTCTTGTAGAAAAATTCTCCGGGCCGCTCCCGGTTGGCGCCGATTCCGCCAACGACCGCCGCCAGATGAATCACCACGTCCGGACGGGCGTCGTCATACATCCGCTGAATGTCGCCCGTGCAGGTCAGGTCGTAATCCCCGGCCAACGGCACAAATATTTCCTCAGCGCCCCGGAGCTGCATTTTTTCCACCAGGTGCGAACCCAGAAATCCAGCTCCGCCGGTCACGCAGAATCTTCGGCCTTTCCAATATTCTTCAGCCATAATGAATGTTCCTCCGCTCTCAAAGGCCTGGCCGCTTCCGATCCGCCCACAAGCTTTTCCCGTTCGGCCAGACGCATGTCATAGTCCACCATCATCCCGACAAGTTCATCGAACGACGTCTGAGGCTTCCAGCCCAGCTTTTGCCGTGCCCGCGCCGCGTCACCCTGCAGGATATCGACCTCGGCCGGACGGTAGTAGCGGGGGTCGACCTCCACGGAATCATTCCAGTCGAGATCAAGTCGGCCGAAAGCCGCATCCAGAAACTCCCGTATGGAACGGCTCTCCCCGGTGGCTATGACGTAATCGTCCGGTTCCTCCTGCTGCATCATGAGCCACATGGCATGGACGTAGTCGCCCGCAAAACCCCAGTCACGCCGGGCGTCCAGGTTGCCAAGGTAAAGCTTGTCCTGCAGACCGAGCTTGATACGGGTTGCCGCGCGCGTTATTTTGCGGGTCACGAACGTCTCGCCCCTGCGCGGTGATTCGTGGTTGAAAAGGATTCCGTTGCAGACAAACATTCCATGGGCCTCCCGGTAATTGACGGCCTGCCAGAAGGCATACACCTTGGAACATCCGTACGGACTGCGGGGGTGAAACGGTGTGCGTTCACTCTGCGGCACCTCGGCAGCCTTGCCATACATCTCGCTGGAGGATGCCTGGTAGATGCGCGGCCGGGAACCGGACCTGCGAACAGCCTCCAGCAGCCGGAGCAGGCCCAGCGCATTGACGTCAGCAGTATAAAGGGAATGGTCAAAGGATACACGCACATGGCTCTGGGCGCCGAGGTTGTAGATCTCTTCAGGACGCACCGTGTCGAGAACCGACTCGAGGCCGCTGGCATCGGTCAGGTCGCCATAAACCAGCTGCAGACGCACATTTTCATCGTGAGGGTCCTGATAAATATGGTCGATGCGCTCTGTGTTGAACGTTGAGGCCCTGCGTTTGAGCCCCCATACCTGATACCCTTTCATGAGCAGAAGCTCAGCCAGATAGGATCCGTCCTGGCCGGTGATTCCGGTGATCAGCGCTCTCTTTCCTTTCATCTTTTCCTCCAAAACGGATATTGCAAGACGGGCTCAAAAAAAATAATATCGCACATCGAAAGGGGGACAGGGGAGGGGTCGGGGCACAACACACCCCGCTTACGTCTGATTTGCGTTCAGATCGGTATGACAGCTTTTATTGGACAGAAGCTGCAAAACGATGCCTCAGCCCCTGCGAATCATTGTATCACGGAAAACGCATGAAAAATCATGCACATGCGTATTTTCTTATGATTTTTCAATTATAATTTGGATGGACAAAAAAAACAAATAGACCATACGATTTTTTCTCCTTTATTTATTGTCTCGCAAATGTTATAATGGAATAATAACGGAAAACGATGTCGTTGCGTTTTAGAAAAAAAAACCGTGAGGGACAAAAATGAGCAAGTACAGAAAAGATGCCGGCGATGTGAAAAAGTTGAACCCGGGTAAGCGACTGGAACTGGC
>PUNP01000526.1 GCA_003551785.1 Candidatus Brocadiaceae bacterium
CCCAGGTCTCGTAAGATGTCACATCGCAAACCGAAAAATTGCCCAGCCGGGCGTCCCGGTTCGGGCGTCGACATTTCAGTACCGTGTTCCAAATAGACAAGACTCTGTCCGTCAAACGCACATCGCATAACCGCTGCGCAATGACAGGCGTTCCGGTCTTCCGAAACAGGTTTATAGTAAATAGGCAGCAATATGTCGCCGTTGTCAAGATCGACACGCTGCGTAGAACCGGCGCCGGCAGATTTAAATGACGGCCTGTCAGGCATATCGACAGTGCGCCATGGGGCCCATTTCCGATGCTCCGGATCATAGACGCTGTAGGCGGTCTCCCGCACGTGCCTGGGCATAAAAAGTCTTACCGTCGAATCAGCTGTGTACGGCGCTCAATTCTATATCGTAATCACTGGCACTCATTCGGTTTTCTCCTCATATGTTTTTAACAGGAATTTCATTTAAGCGTGTAAAGGTTATTTTTTCGTAACAGGATTCTTTCCCTCCTTCCCAAAGAATCCCAACGCTTCCATCATCCAGAGCCGCCAGGTCCGAATACGCCGACGGCCCCGGCCCAACCATAATTTCGACGGGGAAAGACTCACCTTGGTCCCCGCTGATTCGAAGCACGAGGTTTTCACGTCCGGGACCTTTCGGACCCGACCAGAGCAAGAAACTGTTCTCGTTATCACCAGACTGGGTATATCGAACTATCCCCGCGCATATTTGGGTAACTGTCTGTCCTTCACGAGGGCTGCTCCAGCTTTCACCGCCGTCAGTGCTGACCGCGTTCCATCGATGAGTGACATCTTTACCCCTCTGACGTGCATCTATCATAAGCCGCCCGTCGTCCAGTTCGACGATCTGATTCTCCGAGGTTCCGATATCAATCTGTTGACCCCGCATCCAGTTCTGTCCTTTGTCGTCGCTGTAAAGGACGAAAGCAGCGGTATTTTGGAGGTCATCACCCTCACCGCGGGGGGCATTTGCGGGTATAACAAGGCGTCCGTCAACGGTCTGGATACCGTGTCCAGGTCCGAAAACGGCCTTTCCCCAGCGTTCGACATCCCTGCCCTGATCGGTAATATCGACGGCATCGGACCAAGTTTCGCCGCTGACATCACTGCAGCGAAGCCAGAGCTGGTTATCCGGCGTGCCTGCGCGGCTGTTGCGACCGCCGCACCCGGGCTTCCAGCGATTGAAAAGGGCGAATACGCGTCCAGCACCGCGTTCAACAACCGCGGTAGGATTAGAAGCGCTCCATCCCTCCTCGCTCCGATCGAAAAAACGGCACTTTGACCAGCTCGCTCCTCCATCCCTGCTGACCTTATAAACGAGGTCAATATGACCATATCCCGGATCGCCCCGATTGTCACGTCGCGCTTCAGCCAAAGCGATAAGAACTCCGTTTGGTGCCTGCACCAGTGACGGGATACGGTAAGTATGGCAGCCTTCTTCTCCCTGCACGAAAACATCTTTTTCCAGTCGTTCAACCTGTCTCATCTCAACAATCCTCAATAATAAGTAGAAAATCTAAACGTATTCAAGGTCTTAGCACTGAAAACGGGGTTCTTTCGTAATTTTACTGGCATGCGCCTAAAAATCACATGTCCTTTTTATTTGAAAAAAAGACTTCATAGCGGCCTCCTCATATTTCCCCATCTCCGGATTATCCCTGAGAAATTTCAGGGCCTGGCCGTCGTCTACTTTTTCCGCTTCTTCGGCAAGGAGCGAGAAATACTTTTCCCGCACCTGGTTGCATTCCGGATCATAAAAACGGTTGTGCAACTCCTCAGTATCACTTTCCAGATCGTAGAGTTCGCACAGGTCCGAAAAATTCCAGACCAGATCGCTGCCGTAGCAGCCGAGAAGGTCGGTACGCAACTGATCGCAAAATATGACTAAAACATTCTCTTTTTTTTGTTGACTCATGGCACATTCAAGAATACATATACTGCGGCTAAACCGCACAAATTAAACAAAATACACTTATTGCATTATCGGCAAGGCTTTGTAAAGGAACATGAAATTGACGACTCAGACTTATTTGGGCTGCCAGCGGGTAGCCATCAGACATGTTTTTTCCCCTCCATGCTCCTGCTGATAATACACCGTTAAAATCCCCCCGTCCTCCAGTTCCACAGAGGCAGGGTAGCCCAGATCACCGCTTGGAGCATCATCCCTGAGGATTATTTCGTTTTCATAATCCCAGCTCTCACCACCGTCAGCGGAAAGACAGGCACGCTGACCGTAGGGCTCGTGCCGATAGCCGTAGGTCACCAGAATTCTTCCGTCGCGAAGTCGCAGCAGATGAGGTGGTTTTCCCAAAATTCGGGTAGGCCGGGGCTCAGTCCACGTCCGGCCTTTGTCTTCGGAAGCAAACTGCCACAGCACACTTAGCGTTCGCTCAGGTTTTTGACGCGGTGTCTCTTCGTAGCGTGCCATGCCGAGCAATTTGCCGTCTTCGGTTTCTGCGACATGCGGCTCGCAAAGGTAGTAATATCCGTCAGGCGCATCCCCTGGATATTCGGGATACATATTGATTCTGCCGATCACCGACCAGCTTTTACCCTTATCGCGCGCCTCCGCCGCCACAATATCCCCTTTTTTTTCGATTTGCTTGCGGCTCAGTTCAGCGCCTACAAACATAAGCCTGCCGTCGGAAAG
>PUNP01000757.1 GCA_003551785.1 Candidatus Brocadiaceae bacterium
CCCCTCCTCCAAAAAACTCCAACCACCCCGGCCAATCGCCGGCCGCTGTTGCTTCCAAGCCACCGCTGGTTTGTCGACGGCCATGCTATCGGCGTTCATGAGTTCGGAAATGGCCGGGAACCACTTGCTAGTCTCGATGTGCCGGCGGACAATGGGTTGGACATCGGCGTAGTCAAGCTCTTCTAGATACTTGACGTACAGCTTCACACTGTCCTCCGGCAGTTGTTGCTTTGGGTATGCTGCTTCTAGTATCTTTAATAATTTGAGCGCCTCCACTTCCGTCACTCTACATCACGCCCCTTTCCCGCAAAGCCCTATCCACGGCACTGCTGCCCTTTTGGGTGTCCATACGGCCGGCTTGTCGCTTCAACGTGTCATACTTTTCTCTGAACTTCTTCATGGACAGGATGTTGGACCTCCAGAATTGGTCTTGCTGTGCCCAGGTCATCAGCTGCGCCGCTTCTCTTGCATCTCTGTGGTCGAGACGCAGCATTCTGTCGGCTTCGATGGCCCACTTCTGCAAGTCTGCTTTGTTGGCAGACCGTGTGTTTTTGTCTTGTTCAAGTATCTTCTGTTGCAAATAAACAGCCAGTTGGTAGGGAATGGAATCGTCGGCAAACTCGGTTTGACGACTATCGGTTTGTTCTTGCGCTTCTTTGTGCACCGAAACTGGGTAGGACGTTTGGGAGTTGCAACGATGATCTTCTTTCTCTGTATCTGTTTCTGTTTCTGTTTCTGTATCTGATTTACCAAACCCTTCGGGTAACCCGTTGGCTAACAGTTCCCTAAACGGTTCGGCAAACCGTTCCACAGCCGTTAAAAAGTCGTCTGTCAGGGAATTGTGCGGCAGTTCACGAACTCGCCGGTTGGCGCCCTTAGCTTGGTTACCGTTTTGGATGGTGTTGTACTTCAAGTAGTTCAGCACCAGTATCACATCAGTGGTTTCGCAGTACTTTACCAAGCCGTTTCGCAACAGTTCCCCAAACGGTTTGCCTAACCGTTTCTCTGACCAGCCCAGGTCGTAACAGACGTACGGCTTCGGCAAAACATAGTGGCCAGCCATGTTGCTGTGCGGGCTGGTCAGTATGTACAAGTACAGCATCCGGCCGTCTTCGCTCAACCGCCGGAACTTCTCGTCCGTCCAAAGCCGTGTTGCTATTCGGACATAACGCACATCACTGGCACCCATGCTATCCCTCCGCCTTCTTGACGCGCTGGCTGATTTCTAGCCGCATCTTGTCCAGCATCATGGTCAATATGTCCTCCGGTTCCTCCATCGCTTTGGTCGCTTCGACAGAAAGTTTGTGGTACCGCTCGCAGATGGTCTTTGCTTCGGCCATAGCATCCCGCCACCGTGCAAACGTGCTGTCTGTGATGCCGCCAGTCACGGTTTCCCGTGCTTCTTCCGGCGGCTCGAACGGCACCGGTTCACCACTTGCTTCCAGAAACCCGTTTTCGTACGGCGACCGCTCCTCTGGCCGCAGACTTTTCGGGTAGTATTCCACCGGGTGTATGCCTTCTTTCTGCGCTTGCTGGCTGTACTGCGACAGCGTGTCTTCTTTGATACCCAGTTCTGCGGCCGCTTTTGCCTTTGTATAACCTTGATTGGCCAAGTCGGCGATGCGCTTCTTTTTTTCTTCCAACGTCAAACCATCCGCCGCCGTCCACTGGTGCCTCTTGGGCTTTTCTTGCTCTTCCAGAATTCCGTTGTTGACCGCCTCCTGGATGTAACAGTATATGGTGTGTGTCTTCAGACCCAGTGCGTCCGCAATTGCCTGCTGGCTGGCGCCTTTTTTGGCCATTTCCGCCACTTGCTCCACCCGCTTGCTTTTTTCCGCCACTGGCAATGTGGCCACCTCCTCTTCCGGTGTCATGAGTACATAGCGCCGTGCGTTGGTAAACATGTCGTCCTCGTGCACTCCCGGCAGCGTAACGGTGTTGGATTTTGCCATGGTGTCCCGGCCCCTGGCGCATCCATCGGCTAGTCCTTTCGCCACCAGACCCGGCCTCCCTCCTGCTCCGCTAGCTGGTCTGTGCATAAATATTCAGGCACATACTCGTCCAGCTCGATGATGGCTTCTATCGTCTCGTTCAAGCGATCATACGCATGGTCAAAGCACTGCTGCGACGCTGGACACAATTGCCAGTCTTGCTCATGCCAGCGGACCGCCGCCAAAAACAGTATGTTGCTGGCGTCCAGCAGCTCTTCCATCACATCCACCAGGTTGTACCGCCGCATGTGGCTATCCTGGTACCGCTCCTGCCCACGCTTCATCCTGGCTTGCTCCCAAGCGTCTAGTTCGTCTTCGGTCAAGTTGTGCAGCCGCCGTGCTGTGTTCTGGTGCCCGTTGCACCGGCGTTTAATTTCTTCGGCTGCCGCTTCTCGCTGGCTGGTCGGTCCGTACATGATGGCCGTTATCAAGCTTTCCGTGTTCCATTCCCGCACATACCCCGTCGTCGACATGGTACCCCTCCTCAAGTTTGGGACTGCACTTCAAGCAAAACACTCGTCCGTATAGCGGTGGTTCTTCCGACTCCATGGTTCCGATCGCCACATTGCAGCGGTCACAGTGCAAGCGCTTGGCGTTCATTCCAGGCCGTCCCGGTAGTACATGACAGCGAGACCGCCGAACACTATCGCCACCGTGTGTGGGTACG
>PUNP01000861.1 GCA_003551785.1 Candidatus Brocadiaceae bacterium
TGCCTCTGTCTCATACTTTCCTTCTTTTGTAGTTGGGTCGCCTTTCTCACCTGGATCATCGGTAATATTGTTTGTATGGAGGCCGAAAAGGCTAATGTCCCAGTTGTCATCCAATTCGTAGCCCACTCGTCCAAAATAATTGCGCAGGATCCCGTCGCTGTCATCGCGGTGTCCGTCGGAGCTGCGGTAGCTCTGTCCGATGTAATAGTCCCACGGGCCGGACTTTCCGCCGTGTTCGGCCGTCTGCATAAAGGTATTATAGCTTCCGCGCGCCAGGCCGAGTTCAGTGTGGTAGCCCTCCTCACGAATGCGTTTTGGGCTGATATTTATTCCCGCGAAAGTATTGCCGAACTGCTGATTGCGCGGACATTTGGACACCTCTATCGATTCGCCCGTATCAATCGGAAGCAGATCCAGAAGCGGATGATTCCACACCCCCATATACATTGGAACATCGTCTATGTAGGTTTTCATGCCTCCCCCTGGTCGTGTGGAACCCATACCCCGAATAAAGATTCCGCCCCCCTCGGCACCACCATGGGAGCCAACATGATTATACCGGGAAATCGTAACCCCCGGCGTGCGTCTGAGCGCCGTGCCGATGTCGCGGGCATTGAGATCGCTGATCTGATCTTCGCTGACCACGGTCGAGCTTGAGCCGTAACGATCCACCCGATTGCCTTCAATAATGGGAGAGGCTATTACCAGCACGAGTTCTTCATCCTCATCATCTCCCACCTCGGCCTTTACATCAGCATATGTCTGACCGCTCAAGACACCCGTAAAAACAAACCCTGCAACTAAACACCAGACAGCCGTCCTCCAGTTCATGGCAATCCTCCAATATGAAGTTGAAAACTATATCTCAAATCCACGTGTTACCATTTTACAAAAGATGCCACAACAGGTCAAATGCAGACCTTATTTATTTTATTTTTCTGCGGAATACCCCGATTTCCTAAAGAATTAACCAAAAATTCACAAAACCCACACAAAATCTTCATGTTTTCGGGGTTAAATAGTCTCAGATGAAAAAAACTTTAATAACGGAGGATAAAAAAATGGGTGATTAATTGCATTTCGGTTCGGAAGTGAAAATAGTGATGCAAACAGTAAAAAAAACGGAGAGTTGAAAGATTTTTGGAATTTTGACAAAACGAATATTCAAGGAGATATGATGATGAGAAAAACATTGCTTAGAGTTGTTGGTGCAGCCCTTGTTGCCGCAGTGCCTGTTAATGCCGCGACGATTTATGAGGCTGAAGAAACTAAAATCGATCTTTACGGTCGGCTGAGCGTGGATTATGTATATGAAAAAGAGAATTCCACTGAAGTCGAAGCGGGTTTTCAGAACAATGGATCCCGCCTTGGGCTTAGAGGCTACCACCAGATTGAAGAAGACTTGCAGGCCTATGGCAGGTTCGAAGCCCGCTTTGACGGAAGCACGCGAACCGGCGATTTTGCTCCCCGTCAAACTTATTTCGGACTGAAAGGAAATTTTGGAGACATACGTGTCGGTGAATTTGACAGTCTATTTGGTGATGTGATTTCAGATATCAGCGATATAGGACTGAGCAGTATCTGGAATTACCATAATTTGGGAGATGAACACGGAGGAGGGCGAAATCTCGCATATTACAACACCGTTCATAATGTCAAGTTTGGCGTTATGGCTACACACCATGCGAAAGACCGAGCGCAGGACGAAAGCCAGGCTGTCAACTGGCAGGGCACCGTGAGCATACCTGTTGCTGAACTGCTCACTGTCAGTATGGGATTCAATCAGGACCGCAGACGCATGGGCGGTATGGGCGGAACGATCTTCGGTGCGGGCGTCGAAATCACGCCTTTGGATGCCCTTGATCTGGGTTTGCACGCCGAGACCCAAAAGGATAACGCCACTATATACGGGCTGTCATGTAAATACGGTATTGGTCCGGCAGCGGTCTACGGCTACGCCGGACGCAGCGATACCGCGAGCGATAACCCGGCCGAAGACGAAAATTTGGTTTCCGTCGGAACAAGCTACAGGTTCCGTAAAGGTCTTCGCGCCTATACGGAAGGAAGCTATCGTGACCCTTCATCGGGCGCCAATACGACCCAGATCGCCGTCGGCGCACGTTTCGACTTTTAATGTTCCATACCTGAATCAATAGCGGAGGTGAACAACCATGAAAATTTAAATGAAAAAATTAACATAAAATTAACATTCGCCTAACAAAACGTTAACAGTGCGCAATTAAAATAGGTTCAAAGCAGTGAGATTGAAAGTGACAATACTCAATAAAGGAGAAAACCAATGAAGATGTTGAAAAAAATTGCAGTGACGTTAATTGCAGGTGTCTTACTGGCAGCTCCGTTTGCTTCGGCGGAAGAGACGGAACTGGTTATCGACGGTTCGACAACCATCGGTCCGATCACGAAGGCGTTCGCCGAATACTTCATGGAAGAGAACCCCGACATAAACGTAACTGTCAGCGAGTCGGGCAGCGGCAACGGCATCCGCAGCCTGATAAACGGTGCTTGCGATATAGCTCAGGCTTCACGTTTTATGAGCGAAGGAGAGTTCAAGGCCGCCGTTGAGAACGGCGTTATGCCGATAGCTCATGTTGTCGGGCTGGACGGACTGGCGCCGGTGGTGCATCCGGCCA
>PUNP01000695.1 GCA_003551785.1 Candidatus Brocadiaceae bacterium
CGTATGAAATTGAACTTGAAATATTATACCCAATATAGTTTTCGGTCTTGATATGTTTGGGGATTTCCAACGATTAGCTGACGAAAGTGAAATTTTAACCATAGAATACCGTTTATTTTGATTCAGGTCAAGCTAACTTCTAACCCGAACATTTCACGCGTTTGAAGTGAAAAAAGGACACCTCTCTGTTAGAATAGTTTTTTGTGAAAGACGTATTCTAACAACTTCAATAATGTCCTTCATAACAATAATTTACGATTGACGAAAAAACAGCAGCGATCTCTATAGTGCCCGCTTTGAACAGGTTCTTCGATTTTACAAACGAGTGTAAAAAAGCGTATTCAGATTAATGCTCTGCACTACGAGCAATGTTAACATTAACTATACGTCTGTTTAGATCGAAAAAATCTGCTGGGCATTGTATTGGATTTGGTTTTTCCAACGCTTTAAAAAGCTGAAGCGTCTACTTTCGCGTAGGTTGCCACAAGGGAGGTTTCGTTTTCATATTCTTTCGGGGTCAGGGTGACGATATCGAGGGGTATCATAAATTTTCTTATCGTCTTAACCTCCGGCTCCTTCGTCATCTGTGCACGCTGGAAAACACCTTTTCCGTTGAAATCATTAGAAATCACCGCTATATCCAAATCGCTTTCTTCATCTGCACCGCCTGTTGCATGAGATCCGAAAAGCACTATTTTTGATACCGTTACCCCTTGCTGTTTCAGGCACTTTTCCAGAAATCCAATCACTTCTGATACTGTTTTTTTATCCATAGAAGCGCCCCCTCACTCTCTTGAAGTATTTTACCGGTAACATCTCTGTTGTATTCTTCCAGCATCTTTGGCTCTCCTTCATCTTTGCGGATAATCTACAATGGGATAAAATTAAAAATCGTTCTCATTGGGCGTGATAGCTTGCTTTTTGACGTTTTTGACACTCCGGCAGGATATGTTCATCCGGATATAAGTTGTAGGGGCGACTGGCGGGTCGCCCTGGAGGCGCTTGTGATTTAATTAATTTGGTCTTTTTGCATTTTTTTCAGATATCACATATTTCAAATGCCTCTTGCAGGGCCGCCTGCCAGTTTTTAGCGGCGGGGGTAAACTCATGCGCAAGGTAGAGGTCATAGCCTGTCCCGGCTATAGCACGGCATATGCCACTATAGTTCAGTTCCTGTGTATCGTCTAATTCATTCCTGCCCGGGTTGCCGGCCGTATGAAAGTGGCCAATGTATTCGATATTCTCCTTTATGGTACGAATAACATCGCCTTCCATGATCTGCATGTGATAAATGTCATAAAGCAGTTTCATCCGCGGACTGTCAACTCGTCGGCATAGTTCGAAGCCCCATTCGCTGTGGTCGCACTGATAGCCGGGGTGATTAATCTTCGAATTAAGGAGCTCCATATTCAGGTTAACCCCTTTCTCTTCTGCGTATCCAATGACGCGCTTTATCCCTTCTACGCAAACGCTGAGTCCCTCGCTGTCCGACTGTCCTTCATTACGATTTCCGCTGAAACATATAAGCCCCGGCACGTCGTACTCGGCGGCCATATCAATGGACTCGATAAATTCAGATTCAATACGATCGTGATTTTCTCTCTTATTCAGCCCGTCATTGAGCGTTTTATGCCCCGCCATACTTGCCAGCTGCAGTCCGTTGCGGCGCACCGCTTCGATCAACTCGCCGAAACTCTCGTCCCTGAACCATATCTCTACGGCTTTGAACCCCATTTCGGCAACCGTCGCGCAGAAATCATTAATATTCATACCGTCGGGTTTGTAACAGGGAATACAGAGTGATTGTTTTATTTTAGACATATTAATATCTCCAGCGATCAAATAATGTTTCCTTGAGAACTTATTACTGAAAGAAAGTATATCAACTTCAGGATAAAGTGTGAATTGTAAATCCTGCAAAATGCATACATATCTCTGCAGGTTTCTTGCAAGTATGCCATGATCCGCTCCTGCGGGCCTGATCGAAAAGAGCATCATTGCCTTTACATTTGCAACTTTACCCCTTAAAGTGTATTATATGCAATTCGTTATTATCGTTATTACTTCAAACGTTCTGCTGCTATGAGTTATAAAGAGACAATAAATCTGCCGAAAACGAAATTTAAAATGAAGGCACGGCTTGGCGACCTCGAGCCGCGTCTGCAGAAGAAGTGGGATGACCTGCGGCTTAATGAGAAACTTAGCAAACTGCGCCAGGGCGCTGAAAAATACATTCTGCACGACGGCCCACCGTATCCAACCGGTGATCTGCACCTCGGAACCGGACTCAACAAAGTGCTCAAAGATTACCTTGTTCGCTATCATTCCATGCTCGGATATGATGCGCCGTTCGTTCCCGGATGGGACTGCCACGGTTTACCTATAGAAGTGAAGGTACTCAATGAACTTGGGGAAAAACGCGAAACGACCTCGACGGCGGTTATCAGGAAGAAATGCCGCAAATACGCCCAAAAATACCTTAAAATCCAGAAAAAACAGTTCAAATCTCTGGGCGTCAACGGTTATTGGGATACCCCCTATCTCACACTCAATACTGATTATGAGGCAGGGACGCTTGAGGTCTTTGCTGAGATGGTAAAAAACGGCTATGTCTATCGTGCACTGAAACCCGTCCATTGGTGCCACCAATGTCATACCGTCCTTGCCGAAGCCGAGCTGGAATACGCCGATGTCCACAGCCCTTCGATTTTCGTCAACTTTCCCGTTCCAGGTGACCAGAATGCGGACGGCGAAGTTAATCTTTCAGAGCTTTTCGATATTAATGACGATGATGACGTCCATATGCTGATCTGGACCACCACTCCCTGGACTTTGCCGGCTAACCTTGCTATAGCCTTGCATCCGCGCTCGGATTATGTAGCTGTGCGCTACGCACATCCTAAAACGCAAAAAACAGTTGTGAGCATACTTTCTGCCCGTCTTGCGCCGCTTGTGCTGCCCGAAGCAGGGGTTGAGGAGTATGAAACGCTGGGCAAGGTACAGGGTTCCGAGCTTATCGGGCTTTGCTATGAACATCCGTTTATGCACAGACAATCGCCGGTTGTCGCTGCGGAATATGTTACACTTACCGACGGCACCGGCTGTGTTCATACCGCGCCCGGGCACGGCCAGGAGGACTACGTTACCGGTTTGGAGAATGGACTGGATATTTTAAGTCCCGTCGACGAAAAAGGGGTCTTTACCGATGAGGCAGGGCCATTTGCCGGTCGGCATATCAAAAAAGCCGACGCCGAGATCGTAACACACCTCGTGGAAGAAGGTTATATGCTGCACAACACGAAGGCCGCACACTCTTACCCCCATTGCTGGCGGTGCCATAGCCCGGTTATTTTCAGAGCAACTAATCAATGGTTTGTGCGTATGGATCATGATAATTTGCGCGAGCGTGTGCTGGAACATGTCGACAGGGTGCAATGGGTTCCCGAATGGGGTGAGAAGCGGATGAAGCAGATGGTCGCCGAGCGCCCCGATTGGTGCCTTTCCAGGCAAAAATCCTGGGGAGTGCCGATACCGGCTTTCTACTGTGATTCATGCGGCGAGGTTCTGCTTAATAGTGAAACCGTGCTGCATGTCTCCAAAGTATTTGCCGAAAAGGGATCCGATTCATGGTTTGAAACCGACTCCGCCGAGCCTTTTCTGCCGGAGGGGACGGAATGTTCGAATTGTGGTGGTGATAAATGGAGTAAGGAAAAAGATATCTTTGATGTGTGGTTTGAAAGTGGGGCCAGCCATAACAGTGTCCTTAAAAAACGGGATATGCTCCGGTTCCCCGCCGACGTCTATCTTGAAGGTACTGACCAGTATCGCGGGTGGTTTCAGCTTTCTTTATTGCCTTCAATGGCAGCTTGGGGCATTCCTCCTTATAACACCGTACTGACCCACGGGTTTGTGGTCGATGCGAAAGGGAATAAAATGTCTAAATCCGCTGGTAATTTCATCAGCGTTGAGAAGGGGGTGAAAAATTTCCATGCCGAAATTATCAGACTATGGGTCTTGAGTGTTGACTACCGTAATACCATCAATGTATCTGAAAGTTATGTTAAAGACAATATGGTGGATGCCTATCGCCGAATCCGCAACACTTTCCGTTTCCTTCTCGGGAACCTTGCAGATTTTGATCCAACTATCCATTCAGTTGCCTATGACGAGTTGTGTGAGTTTGACCGCTGGGCGCTGGATCAGACCGCAAGGCTGGTTCAAGGGCTCGAAACGGCCTGGGAAACGTATGAACTGCACCGTGTTTACGGGCTTTTGCATAATTTCTGTGCCGTGCAGATGAGCTCAATTTATTTTGATGCGCTGAAAGACAGACTCTATTGTTCGGCAAAAGATTGGAAGGTGCGCCGAAGCGCTCAGACCGCACTGCATCACATCCTGCTGACTTTGACCAAGGTCTGCGCCCCTGTGTTAGTCCATACCGCCGAAGAAGTCTGGTCTCATATCCAGCATCCGGATCAGAAACGTGAAAGTGTTCATCTTTGTGATTGGCCGGAACCGCCGGAAAAATGGATGGATCAGGAACTCAGTGAGCGATGGAAAACTATCCTGACTGTCAGAGATGAACTGGCGCGGTGCGTCGAGACAATGAGGGAAAATAAGGAAGTGTCAAATAACATGGAAGTGAAGGCCGCTTTTTGGGCCGGGGATGATGCTTTGAGAGAACTTCTTGTCGGCCATAAGGAGACACTGATGGAATTACTCATGGTCAGCGAACTTAAAGTGTTGTCGGAACAACCGTCCAAAAGTGAACTGAAAAAGATGTATCATGGCGCGAAAGCCCCTGAATTGTATATATCAGCTGTTCCCTCCGATTATGAAAAATGTAATCGGTGCTGGAACCTGAGGGACGGAGTAGGGAGCAACAGCGAGCATGGTGATCTTTGTGAACGCTGCATTCTCGCCGTGAAAGAGCTATCGTGATTTTTCCAGCACGACAATCAACTACATGACTAATACAGGTTAATGCAATGCTTGCGAAAAGAATAATCCCCTGCCTGGACGTCAAAGACGGTCGGGTAGTTAAAGGTGTATCTTTTAACAAATTGACCGAAGCAGGGGACCCTATCGAGTGCGCCGCCGAATATTCCCGAGAAGGCGCAGATGAACTGGTTTTTTTGGATATTACAGCAACTTTAGAGGCCAGGGATACGATTGCTGAACTGGTGGTGAAAGTCGCCGAGAGGATTTCCATACCTTTTACAGTCGGAGGTGGCATAACGACTCTGAACCATATACACCGGTTATTGAACGCCGGTGCTGACAAAGTATCAATCAATTCAGCGGCTGTTCGTAACCGGGAATTGATTAGTGAGGCCTCAGAAATATATGGCGCACAATGTATAGTCGTGGCCGTGGATGCAAAACGTGATGAAGGACGCTGGCGCGTCTTTATTGATTCCGGCAAAACGCCGACACCGCTGGATGTTATCGATTGGGTTGCGGAGCTTGAGCAGCTTGGCGCCGGCGAGATTCTTCTGACTTCGATTGATTCCGACGGGCACAAAAAAGGATATGATACTGAATTAACCGCGGCCGTGTCCGAAAAAGTAAGTATACCCGTTATCGCTTCCGGCGGTGCCGGTGGACCCGAGGATATTTGCCGTGTGTTGACCGAAGGTAAGGCTGATGCCGCGCTGGCCGCTTCTATTTTCCACTACAAAACACATTCTATCACAGCTGTGAAAAATTATCTCGCTGAAAACAGCGTGTCGGTGCGTAAGTGAAAAACAAAAGTATTTCGGCATAAAATAAGGTTCCGCCAAGGGCGTGACCGAAAAGTCAATAATGAAATATAATGGCTCGGGATAATTACAAAATTGTAGCTTTGGATATTGACGGCACGGTATTGGATAGCTCAGGACGGATGCCCGATTATTTCTCCACCCTGATAAAAGTTCTGGAGGATTTTGGTGTAAGGGTTGTTTTTTGCACCGGCAGGCGTTGGAAAACAGCCCATGAGGCCGTTTCACAGCTCAACTATACTCATCCGATTATAATCTGCTCGGGCGGTGCTATTATAAAAGATTACGATGATGGAGAGACTGTTAAAGCGTTACCGCTGAAAAAAAAGATCGCGCGTAAAGCTGTAAAAGAGTTCCAAAAAAGAGAGCTGGTGCCTTTTGTTTTACCGGACGCCAATCTCGATGAGCCGGATTTGATAATCCCTGAAGATAATAAAGCTCAAGCCGAGAATATGCTCTACGTGCAACGCAATCGCCAAAGCGTCCGGTTTTCAGCCCCTTCTGAATCTATAATAGCCTCTCCCCAATCGATATTAGAAATATATACAGTCGATGAGAAAAATAAAATCATTGAGGCGGCAAAGGACCTGGATGCGGCTTTTAAGGATATAGCAGGGATTACAGCTTTGAACCAACCGAGTTATGGACCGACATACTGGGCTTTGGAAGTTCACGGATTACAAACTAGTAAATGGCATGCAATAGAGGTTTTATTGCAGGAATGGGAAGTAGGAAAAGACCAGGTGGTGGCCATAGGGGATGATGTTAATGACATTCCTATGCTTCGGGATGCCGGTCTGTCCTTTGCTATGGCTAATGCCGTACCAAAAACTAAAGCTGCTGCGGATCATATAACTGACTCAAATGACGCAGATGGAGTTTTGAAAGCATTACAGTGGGTTTTTCCAGGGCTTAACCGGCTCAGGTAATTTAGAATGTTGTCCTATGGACATCGAAAAATGTTTTTTTAAATATCAGATTAAATATCAGAGGTAATATCAGTTTGAGCAAAGAAATGTATGATATTGGTCAGCAATTGCTCGATTTGGGTGCTGAGATCGATGGTGTTTTAAACGAACTTTTCCCGCCGCTTGCTGGGGGAGAAAATGATTTCCTGACTCCCGCTCTTCAGCACCATATGTCCACCGGCGGTAAACGAATCCGTCCGGCTTTGTGTTTGCTAACCTGTGAAGAATTGGGGGGGGATAAGGGTAAGGCGCTTAATTTTGCCGCCGCAGTAGAAATCCTGCATAATATGTTTTTGGTGCATGACGACTTGCAGGACGGCGACCGGGTGCGGCGCAATTCACCTGCCGTCTGGGTAAAGTTTGGTGCCGGTAACGCTATCAACCTCGGAGATTATATGCTGGGACGCGCTTATACATCCATTCTGAAATCGGATGTGAACAGCGACGTTAAGTTGAAATTGCTGCAATTATTTACCAGGACTTTCGAAACAACATGCCGGGGCCAGGCTCTTGATCTGAATTGGCGGGGGATGGAAGATTTTGGTGTGGAAAAATATATGAAGATTGTGCAGCGAAAGACCGCCGACTATCTGGTATTGGGGATGTTAGGTGGTGGCGTTATTGCCGGTGCTCCCGATGATGCCCTGGCTGCTATTCGAAAATTAGGCGCTTTTATGGGACCGGCCTTTCAAATCCGCGACGATGTGATTGACCTTACCGAGGGGAAGGGGCGTGGCGGAGAGCTGGGAAACGATATTAAAGAGGGCAAGCCCAGCATTTTGTTCGCTCACGCTTTGAATAATGCAAGCAAAACCGACAAGGAGGAGTTGCTGGACGTTATCAGACGCTCACGGGAAGGTACCGATACCATGGCCATAAAAAACGTGGTGGATATTTATGAAAAATACGGTTCATTTGATTTTGCCAGGACAAAAGCGGAAGAATTAACTAAGAAAGCTTACGATGAAGTTAATGCCATCCCGTTAAAAAATAAAGATATTTTCAGGTGTATCGTCAAATTTTTGAATGAGCGGATTACTTAAACCATTATTATTTATTCGGGTGTTTGAGGTTTGGATATAAATATTCATAACGATTCGCATAGCACGATTGTTGAGCTTAATGGCGAAATTCATATGCATAATTCACCGGCTTTGCGCAATTCTTTACTGAAACTTCTGAAAAAAGATATAAGATTAGTCTTGGTGAATTTGGGAGAAATTGATAGAATAGATACCAGTGGACTTGCTACCTTGGTTGATTTTGCTTTAAGATTAAAGGAGAACAACAGTGCATTAGCTGTTTATGGTTTGGATGAGTCGGCAGCTGATAGCGTTACGCGTGAACAAGTGGAGAGTGTATTGAATATGGCCGATACCCGTGAAGATGCTTTGGACAAGGTGAAAAAAAATCTGAGGTAAATGGTTCTTCTGATGAGTAAATATCAGGAAATAAAAAGAACTGAAGAACAGGTTGACCAGGTGAAACATCCCGATATTGAGCGTTTACAAGGGATCATCGGCTATGAGTTTTCTGATAAGACATTGTTAGAGGCAGCCGTCACTCACTGCTCTGTTACTGCTGACAGGGATAAAACTTATGAGCGTATGGAGTTTCTGGGTGATGCCGTGCTGGGGATGCTGGTGGCGGAATACCTCTATCGTTCAGATAACAATTATTCAGAAGGTGAGATGACTCAAATCAAATCATCCGTTGTCAGCCGCAAAACTCTCATGTACGTCGGCAGGGAATTGAAATTGGAAGAGTTCCTGCGCGTCGATAACGGATTGACTAAAAGCGCCAGCGTTTCAAGTTCTATAACTTCAGATGCTTATGAAGCGATTATCGGTGCTATTTACCTCGATTCCGGTATTGAAGCTGCTCGTGCGTTTATGCTGCGGACTATAACGGATGAATTAACGGATGTGGAAGAGAATAAGAAAACAACGGGGTTTAAATCTCTTTTACAGGAAAAACTTCAGGCTAACGGCAATCCTGAGCCTGAATATGACATTACTGAAGTTACCGGGCCGGCGCATGATCGCCGGTTCAAGGCCGAAGTAACGGCAATGGGCAAAGTTTGCGGGAGCGGATGGGGGCGAACTAAAAAAGACGCGGAAAAGGCCGCCGCCAGAGAGGCAATGGCAATGCTGTATCCGGAAATCAGTTAGCCTGCATATTTCCGTTTTTTAGAAAAAAACTTTAAAGCATAATTATGGATAAAAGTGAATGTGAAGAGTATATTGATTTTTTCCTGGATTACTGCGGCGCGGAATGCGGACTGAGCCCGAACACTCTCAGCGCGTATTCTAACGATCTACACAGGTTCTTCTCGGCGAACTGTTTTGAGTCCCTTTCGGAACTCGAAAATATAAAAGTTACCGATATCGTAAATTTCGTTGACAACTCACGGCGCAAGCGACTGTCGGCTAATACTGTATGGCGATCAATAGTAGCTCTTAGAATGTTTTTTCGATTTTTGAAACTTGAAGGTTATGTCGAAAACGATGCTGCCGAACTTTTTGGCACGCCGAGGCTGTGGCGGAAAATACCGGAAGTTATGTCGGAAAAGCAAGTGGAAAAACTGCTTAATGCGCCGGATAAGAGCAAACCGTTAGGTGTGCGTGATAAAGCAATATTGGAGGTCTTGTACGCTACGGGGGCGCGTGCCTCAGAGATTTGCGCGCTGAACGTCGGGAGCATCAACGAAAAATACGGTTTCTTACGTTGTTTCGGTAAAAGACGCAAGGAAAGGCTCATACCGTTAGGCAAAGAAGCCTTACGCGCAGTCAGAGAATATGAAAACAATATACGTCCTCAATATTCCGCTCTTGAAGCCGAGGACGCCTTATTTCTTACTCGAAGCGGAAAACGTATTGACCGGGTGCTGGTTTGGAGAGTCGTTAGTAAATACGCACGTGTGGCCGGATTTGCCCACCGGGTATATCCGCACATGCTCAGGCATAGCTTCGCAACACATTTGCTTTCAGGAGGCGCAGACCTGAGGGCTATTCAGATGATGTTAGGACATAGTGATATCTCAACAACTGAAATTTATAGCCATGTTGACCGCGGCAGGCTGGAATCTGCTCATACGCGTTTCCATCCCAGGGCATGACAAAAATCAATGGAGGTTCTGAGCGTGGATAATATTGCTGGCTACCTTGACGAGGGTGAGCGTATATTATGGGAGCGAAACCCCGGGACCGGTAAGTCCGGCAAGACTTTACGATGGGTTCAGGTCGGCGGTCATATATTCCTTACTATTGTCTCATTATCTTTCACCATTTACCTGCCGCTGACAACATCCTTAAAAGTAGTTTTAGGGGTTGTTTTGGTTATAACGACCAACGCACCGTTGTTCGTATGGTCACTGCGGAGGCTGCCTGAATACGATAAAGGCGGGGATGCAATTTTTTTTCTGACCGACCAGCGCGTGGGATGGTTGCGTCCGGACGGAGAGTTACGGCAGGCACCTATCTGCCCGGGGTTGAAAGTTAATATCAAACCCAATGTCGGACTTGTTGAGTTTTCGCTCGGAGAACGCACGCCGGTCAGTTTCGGCGGCTTGTCAAAAGAGGAAATTTTACTCGTAAGTTCAGTAACAGAAGGATTAATTCAAAAATGCGAATCGCAATAGTTTCAGACATCCATGCCAACCTACCTGCCTGGAATGCCGTGCTCGCCGATACGACCGTACAAAACGTCGATAAAATTATTTGCCTCGGTGATATTGTTGGATACGGCCCGCAACCCGCCGAGGTGCTTTCCAGCGTGTATACTCATATTGACCAGTTTGTTCTCGGGAACCACGACGCTGTAGTCGCGGGCCTCATGCAGCCAAAAGGGTTTAACCCCATTGCCAGACAACTCATAGAACAGACCATGGAAATGCTCGGTGAGCGTGTTCACGATGTTTTACAGGATTCTCCTTTACTGCTTAAACATGATTATTTCTGCGCTTCTCACGGCTCACCCGCCGCCCCGAAAAAATTCGCTTATATTATGAACGAAGATGATGCAAGGCTTGCCTGGAAAAAGATCGAGGGCAGGGTCTTCTGCGTTGGCCATACTCACGTGCCAAGAATGCACGTTATGCTTCCCAACGGCAAGTATAAACGTTTTCAAGTACGATACCAGCCGTTGAAATTACGTGAAGGTAACCGCTATATACTCAACTGCGGCTCGGTCGGTATGTCGCGAGACGGAGATTTTAGAGCGGCATATTTGATTATTGATACCGACGCTGATACCGCCTGCTGGCACAGGGTTTCTTATGACATCCAGGCCTTCAAAAGGGCGGTGCAGGACGTTTACCAAGACCCTGAGCTTGCCCTTTTCTTGATCAAACGTTTTGATAAAACTATACGGACTCCTGTAAGAGAGTTAATTGATTTCCAACCCGGCCAATCTGAAGTATCCGATGAAGTAACCGACCAGCAGGAATTGTTGCAGGCACACAACAGCCTGAAAAAATGGCGTCTTATAACCTCTATCGCAGTGTTCTTGCTCTTGGCTGCTGCTTTTACCGCAATATCTCAATGGACATCTATGCCTCAGCGATTGAGTATAACCGCCGAAAACGGTGGCAGCGTTATCGCTGCGGCAGCGCTGGAAGGATGGGGACACGATTTTTTAGATGTTACTCCAACAGGTAGTTCAATGCCGCACAACAGACCTATCCCGCTTTCATGGAGTGCCCGGCTTGATGATGCCGACAGACAATCCGTGAAGCTGATTGATGGAACACTTATGGTTGAGTCAGACTCCGATGCCCCGCTCTTCGTCACTTTCCAACCTATAGATGTCAGGGATATGGAGACTGTTGAATGGAGTATAGCCGGTGTTACAGGTACTTCCGGAATTGACAGCGCAGTTGAAATCGAATATCATTACACTCGAGCAACTGCGAAAGAGGAGGTCGTCGAGAGTGTTGAAAATGTTTATTTGTCAGCCGATGATAACGGCAGAATACGGGGATTTGCGGTTATAGAACTTGAGGGGGATAGCGCAATAATCAGACTCCAGCTGCGCATTAATGGCCCCTGCAATGTGAAATTCGATCAAATCCATGTTTTTTCCGAGCCTACCGCTCGCCGTAAAGTCATACTCATGTTAAATGAAGCTGATAAGTCGGATTTGCAAGGTGTATATGGGATTGGTGAATCGCGAGCAAGAGATATTTTGACAAAAAGAAAAGAACTTAACTCATTTGAATCTTTAGATGAATTACTCGAAATTCGTGGCGTGAACGAGAGGATACTCGATAATATCAAAGAGTATTTTTTACTTAAAATAAAACAGGGGTGAAATAATGACTCAGGATTACGATGTTGCTGCATACATTTGGCCTGCTTACACTGGCGATGAACCCCGCACCAGGATGTTTTGGCCCGAAGGCATTGGAGAGTGGGAAACAGTGCGGAAAGCGGAGAAGAAATTTCCGGAACACAATTGGCCCCGTAAACCGGTCTGGGGATATCTTAATGAAGCCGATCCTTACGTCATGGAGATGCAGATTGACGCAGCGGCGGATCATGGAGTTAATACTTTTATCTACGATTGGTATTGGTA